>QCUI01000005.1 GCA_003210775.1 Synechococcus sp. AG-679-A04 | reverse complement strand
GCTGAAGGACGGAAGAGGCGGGATCCTGATCAACCATCAACAGAGCGCCTCCTGGCCGCAGCAACCGAGCAGCCTCCATCAGCACAGCGTGGGTCGCCTCCTGAGGCAGCTCATGACAGACGAACTGGAGACTGATCAGATCAAAGGACGCATCCGCCAGACCCGTGTTCTCCGCCGCTGCATGCAACCAGTCATCCACCAGTCCCTCCCGATCACGCACTTGGGCCACCGCGAGCATGTCGGGGGACAGATCCAGGCCCTGAATCCGAGGTGCGGACTCTTGGCGCTGCTCAGCCCGCTCGCACAGCCAGCGTGCGAGATACAACGTGCTCACTCCCACTGAACAGCCAAGATCCAAGACCTCATCAATGGATCCGTTCAGGACAGGCGCCACAGCGCGGTGGATCTCATCCCTCAGGCGGGCCTGGGCCACGGACGGTGTCAGCGCCTCATCCGGCCAAATGCGCAGGGCCATGGCATCGGTCGCCTGCTCCGCTTCGGCAGCAGCCTGCCAGCAGAGATTGCCCTGTTCATAGGCGTGAAAACGCGCCACGTAGTAATCGGGCGGCACAAGCCCGGGGGTGATGGTGCTCGACAACAACGGTGCTGCAGCCCTCTGCAGTTCCCGGCGACGGACTCTCCAGGGAATGCCGTTGCGTTCCGCAGTGCGAATAATCAGCTGACGTGCCTGAAAGAACAGGGGGCGCCTCAGCAGAGCGATACCGATCAAACGTTCGATCCAGCGACCAAGGCCCTGGCTGGAGTCAGCCCATCGAGGCGTGGACGCGGAGTCGGTCATCACGAGAGCGGCAGGATGGTGTCGGATGCGCAGAAGTGATGCCGAAGGGCGGGTGGCAGGAATTCAGCAACACAGACAGTCTGCAGCGGCCGAGCGGCCCCGAGAAGCAACCGACCGCGAAAGCCCAACAGATTGTTCGGGTGCAGCCAACCCGAGGCGGTAAAGGCGGCAAGACCGTGACCGTGATCCGCGGCTTGGAGCTCGACCAAGAAGGACTCAAAGCACTGCTCAAGGCACTCAAGAGACGCATCGGCAGCGGTGGTACAGCAAGAGACGGCCTGATCGAACTTCAGGGCGATCAGGTGGAGATTGCGCTGGAACTGCTTCACCAGCAGGGATACAGACCCAAGCGCGCTGGGGGATGAGGCAGGTGCTGGCTGAGAGAAATGCAAGTTGAGGGACAATGGCGGCCCGAGACCGCCGGATCCCAATGACCGCTTCGTCCAGCCACGGCCAGCTCACCAACCAGGGTGCTTCCACCAACATCGCCTGGCATCAGGCATCGGTTGACCGAGCAGCCCGCGCTGAACAACGGGGACACCGCAGCGCCATTCTCTGGTTCACAGGTCTGAGCGGTGCGGGCAAGAGCACGCTCGCCAATGCGGTGAATCAGGCCCTGTTCGAGCGAGGCCTGACGACCTATGTGCTCGACGGCGACAACATTCGCCATGGCCTCTGCAAAGACCTTGGTTTTTCTGATGCCGCCCGTGAGGAGAACATCCGCCGCATCGGTGAGGTGTCCAAACTGTTTCTGGATTCCGGTGCCATCGTTTTGACGGCATTCGTCTCGCCGTTCCGTGCTGACCGCGACAAGGCACGCAACCTGGTTGGCGACGGTGATTTCATCGAGATCTTCTGTGCCGCTGATCTGAACGTGTGCGAACAGCGGGACACCAAGGGCCTCTATGCGAAGGCACGTGCGGGCGAAATCAAAGAGTTCACGGGAATCTCCAGCCCTTACGAAGCGCCAGAGACTCCGGAACTGTCGGTTGATACCGGCGCCGCGGACCTGGCGAACTGCGTGGATCAGGTGGTGAACGAACTGATCGCCAGGGAGATCATTCCGGCCCAGCACTGACCGCATTGACGACTTCGTGGATGCCCTGACGCTCTGCCCACGCATCCACGAACGTCTTGAGGCAGCTGGCGACAGGCACCGCCAGCAACAGACCCAACAACTCTCCGAGGCCGTAAAGAGCTCCGGCCTTGGCTCCCAAGGGCAGGGCAATCAGCAGCCAGGCTGGCTGCAGCCCCACGATGCTTCCCATCAGACGCGGCTGAATGACCTGATCGACGATCTGACCGACCACGATCGCTGCCACCAGCGTCTCGAGGCCAGTGCTGGGATCTTGAAAAGCGAGCAAGCCACTTACGGCGACAATGGTCAGAGCACTGGCGTAGGGAATCAGGGTTGTGAACCCGATGAGCACTGCAAACAGCACTCCATAGGGGATCTTGAGAAGGGTGAAGACCACGATCTGACCCAGCGCCAGGATCAGCGCTAGGAGCACTTGCCCGCCGAAGTAGCCGCGGAAGGTACGCGCCAGGGTGCTGGTCACCAACGCACGCCACTCATCCGGGAGCCAGCGGACCAGCCCCTTCGTAATCGATTCACCTCCGATCAGGAAGAAAACCGCCAGCACAAGCACGATCACCGTGTTGATCGTGGTGCCGAGTGTGGCCCCAAGGATGCTCAGAAACCGCTGACTGAGCTGACTGGCCACGGTGCTTGCGCGGGAGAGCAGATCACTGCTGAGATCTCCAAACTCAGTGGGCAGGCCACGGATTGATGCCCACTCCTGAAGACGGTTAACCCACTCCTGTGCCGCTAGGAGCAGTCCAGGCAGAGCATTAATCAACTGGCCAAGCTGCTCAATCAGCAGCGGCACCAGGGTCACCGCAGCGAAGACCAGGGCCCCGATCGTGGCGAGAGTGACAAACACAATCGCCACCCAGCGGCGAATCCCTCGACCGGTGAGCCAGCGACAGGGAATATCCAACAGGAAGGCGATCAATGCAGCCGTGAGGAACAGTCCCGGAAAAGGAGCCAGCGGCAGGAGGAGCTGACGGATCACGAACAGGTTGAGGGTCAGCAACGGCAGCACCAATCCCCAGCGAATCCAGGCTGGCCAGGACGTCATGAATTGAATAGGGCGCAGATCAAAGGGAGCTCAGCTTGTAAACGGCACTCGCCTTATGGCACCAAAAATGCCGGCTGGCGGCAACACCGAAAGATTGCAATCGCTGGCGATCAATCCATTCGCTCGAGGTAGTCACGACTGCCCAGATGCTTCAAGCGCGCGTCCTTATCAACGACGGTGTCATGCAGCTGCTGGCGGTAGGCCTCCAGTCGCTCGGCCAGTTCACCACCCTGCACCGCCAGGATCTGCGCGGCTAGCAGTCCCGCGTTCAGACCGCCGCCGATCGCCACCGTGGCCACCGGAATACCACCGGGCATCTGCACAATCGAATGCAGTGAGTCAACGCCAGAGAGTGCTTTGCTCTGCACCGGCACCCCGATCACAGGCAGTGTTGTGAGTGAGGCCACCATTCCAGGCAGGTGTGCTGCACCGCCGGCGCCGGCCACAATCACAGCCAGCCCACGCTGGCGGGCCTGCTGGGCGAAGCTGACCATCTCCAAGGGCGTGCGGTGAGCCGAGAGCACGCGCACCTCCACCGACACCCCCAGCTGTTCCAGCACCACCACGGCAGGGTGAAGGCTCGGAAGGTCGGAATCACTGCCCATGATGACGGCGACCCTGGGAGCGGAACCTGGATCAACGGGGGGGGATGGCAACTCGGCCACAGGCAAGAACCGGAAGGAAAGCGAGACTGCCATCGTCCCGCACCGGCCTGAGCCGGCCCAACCGCATGCGTCGGATCACCGATGTGCGTCTGCCCCGGCGCCCCGGAAGCCACGACCCTGTCGACCTGTCCTGGCTCAAGGTGGATAATCACAATCTGATCACAGCCACCGGTCCCATGCCGGCCGGTGGAGCGATGGCCGGGGAGAGCTGGCACGGAGACAGGCTCAGTCGCCGGGGCATCGATCTGCAGATCAATGGAGGGCTTGGCCTGGCCTTCACGGAACTCTCGGACCAAGATCTACCGAGGCTCCTGGAGTTGCTGGAGCTGCTTTGGCGCGATGGAGTCGAGGCGATCGCTCCAACCCTGGTCACCTGTGGGGTGATCCCTTTACGCCAATCCCTGGCCGTACTCCGGAAGGCCCGTGACCAGCATTCAACAGGCCGCTGCCAACTACTGGGATCACACCTTGAGGGCCCATTTCTGGCGGAAGCCCGGCGTGGTGCACACCCGCTGGAGCACATCGCTGCTCCCAGCGTCGCGGCCCTGAAAGAACGGATCGCGGGATTTGAAACCGACATCAGCCTGATCACCCTGGCGCCAGAGCAACCGGGCGCTCAAGCCTTGCTCAGCCACCTGAAAGAGCTCGGCATCCATGTGGCACTGGGGCACAGCACCGCAAACGCCGACCAGGCAGCTCTGGCGTTCAGGCAGGGAGTCGACATGATCACGCATGCTTTCAATGCCATGCCAGGACTGCACCACCGCGCTCCGGGGCCGCTAGGGGAAGCCTGCCGACGCGGCGATATTGCTCTTGGGCTGATTGCCGACGGAGTGCATGTGCATCCCACGACTGCGGTGTTGTTGCAACGGATGGCGGGAGATCAGCTGGTGCTGGTGAGTGATGCCCTTGCGCCCTACGGGCTGGCTGAGGGTGAACATCGCTGGGACGAGCGAATGCTCCTGGTGAACAACGGCACCTGCCGACTTGAAGACGGCACCTTGGCCGGTGTGACTCTGCCCTTGCTCGAAGGCACCTGCCGTCTGGCGAGCTGGAGCGGTGACGCGGATGGTGCGATCTGGGCCTCCACCATGGCGCCCAGAGAAGTGCTTGCGGAATACCTTGAAGAGCACTTGTTGATTGGAAACATGCTCAGCAACCTGCTGCGCTGGGAATGGAACGCATCAGAACGAAAGCTGGCCTGGCGGGAGGCTGCGTAAAATTCAGTCGCAGCGAGTGAATTGATGGCCCCCGAGCAACTGCTGAATGACAAGCAGGCCGAGAAAAAGGAAGTCAAGGGCTATTTCGAGACCACAGGCTTCGATCGCTGGAACCGCATTTACAGCGACAGCGATGACGTCAATAAGGTCCAGCGCAATATCAGAATCGGGCACCAGAAAACCGTGGATGAGGTCCTGGCCTGGATCGAAGAGAGTGGGCAGTTCAACGACGTGAGTTTCTGCGATGCCGGTTGCGGTGTTGGCAGTCTGAGCATCCCTCTGGCAGACATGGGAGCCGGTTTTATCAATGCCAGCGACATCTCTGAAGCAATGGCCGAGGAGGCCGAGCGACGGGCGCGTGATGCGGGTCTGGACATGTCCAAGCTCAATTTCGCAGCCAGCGATCTGGAAAGTCTCAGCGGCTCATTTCACACCGTGTGCTGTCTGGATGTGTTCATTCACTATCCCCAGGAGGCTGCTGAAGAGATGGTGCGGCACCTCTGCTCACTCACCGAACAACGCCTGATCGTGAGCTTCGCGCCCTACACGCCGCTCCTGGCAGCTCTGAAGGGCATTGGCCAGTTGTTCCCAGGCCCCAGCAAAACCACCCGCGCCTACACCCTCAAGGAGAAAGGGATTGTGGCCGCAGCCGAAGCCAGCGGCTTCAAACCCCTACGACGCAGCCTCAACAAGGCGCCTTTCTACTTCTCCAGGCTGATCGAATTTCAAAAGGCCTGAACAACACCTTGAAGAGACCATGGTTCAGAACCCATCAGGACCCGAACTGGCTCTGCAGTTTGAGCAACGCGTAGGGGGGAGTGTCACTGACAAATTCAGCCGACCCCACATCGCCGCTGAAAACGCCGCCCTGACCGATCAGGGTCGCGCCGTGATTGCTGGCGAAGAGATCACCGAGCGAAAAGTTCATTGATCCTGATTCCAGGATTGGCGTCACAACGGCACTGGGCTGAAGCGAGCCAAAGGAACGGGTCTGAATGTTGCCGTCCTCAAAGGTCAGAGTTCCCTGGGCATGGGTCAGGAACTCGGTTTTGCCTTTCAGCACTCGTCGTTCCACCACCTGTTCGAGCCCATAGAACGAACCATTGGCCTGTTCACAGCCCCGCACAACTCCACCCAACCGAGCCACCGCAAGCCTGTAGCTGACCGAATCACCCACCGACAAGACTGAATCCTGATTGGCATCGATGAAGGTGCCAGATTCCACGTTGCAGAACAACACCTTGAGCTGTTTGGTCTGGCGGAGATCGACGCCGGAACCGCTGGTGGAACAGCCCGTCAACAGACAAAACAGCGAGCCCAAGACAACAGCGGAAACCGACCTGGACATGGCATCAACCTCTGAACTCTCTCGATGCTGACAAGTCATGGTGAGTCTGAGCTGAACAAGAACGTTGATGGCGGCTCACAGCTGAGGTGCAGATCGTTCAGCTGCAGACGCCAGGCATGGAGGCGATAGCCCCCGTCTCCTGGGGTAGCCAGATCACTGATGCGCTGATCGTTCAAGTAGAGCGGATCACCGAGCAGGGGAGACCCCAGTTGCGCGAGATGAATGCGGATCTGATGAGGTCGTCCTGTTGTGATCGCCACCTGCAGACGATCTCCCTGCGGGCAGCGTTCCAGCAGCTTCAGTTCACTGTGGGCTTGGAGTCGCCGCCGGATCACCCCATCCGATTGGGGCAGCGGTCCCCAGACCCAGCCCAGCCAGGGATGTGGCCGCTCGACCACATCCGTGTTCACGGCAAGAGACGTCCCGAACTCGAGCCCTGCGACACGCTGAGCCCAGGCCTGATAGATCTTGCAGGCTCCCGAAGCAGGCTGAAAACCTCGCGAGAGGGCGGATCTGGTGGTCGGCTTGCGTGCACAGACCTGCAATCCGGAAGTGAAGCGACCAAGGCGATGCACAGGTTTGGGAACCAGCGGCTCAACCAGCTGGCGACTGCGCTGATCCAAAAGCGTCGCGAGCGTGTGCTGAAGGAATCCCCCACCCGGCATCACCGGCAGTCCGGAGGGTTTGTTGATCACCAACAGATCCCCATCGTCATATTCCACCGACCAGGTGTCGGGGATCGCTGGCTCGATCCATGGAGGACGGCACCAGAGCAGCTCTGCCTGTTCGGGTAGTGGTCGATCCTTGAGCAGACGCTTTCCGTTGCAGCGGATTTCACCGGCGGCAATACGTCGAAGCCAGACCTCCTCAGAGGAGTGGGCATAACGCTCAGCCATCAGCGCACTGATCAGCGTGCCGTGATTGTCAGGGTGCGTGATGTCCCTGTACGTCCATCCCTGATTGAGTGCAGCTGGACGCCAACCCTCAGGCAAAGGCGGTGCCTGTTGGCTTATCACTCCACAAGACGATTCTGTAAGGCGTAACGCACCAGCTCAGTTCGGCTGGATGTACCGGTTTTGATGAACAACCTGCTCACGTATTTCTCCACATTTCGGATTGATGTCTCCAGCTGGCGAGCGATTTCCTTGTTCATCAATCCTTCTGCCACCAGTTGCAGAACACTGGATTCCCTGGGCGTGAAATTGTGCTGGACAGGGTCGCTGGAGGGCAGTGCCTCCGCCTGGGCGAGAAGAGAGCGAATTTCAGTGATCTGTTTCGCCATCTGCCCCATGTCGGCATCAGCGAAGCGGGCTGCTTCCTGCAAGAGCCGCTGCTGACGCTGGGCCACGTTGCTCACACGCGCCACCAACTCATCGGGGTCAAAGGGTTTAGGGATGTAATCGTCAACACCCGCCAGATAGCCCTGGGTGCGATCCGCCGTCATGCCCTTGGCGGTGAGGAAAATCACGGGAGTACCGCCCAAACGCTCATCAGCTCTGAGCTTGTTGAGCAGCCCGTAGCCGTCCATCCTGGGCATCATCACGTCACTGATGACCACATCCGGCAGGATCTGTTGCGCCTTCGCAAAACCATCCTCACCATCAACAGCCGTGGTGACATCAAAGCCCTCATCCTCGAGGTAGGCCTGCACTGCTGAACGCAAGCCAGGTTCATCGTCGACCAGCAGCAGACGAACCGTTGGCTGTTCAGCCTGAGTTGGCTGTTCAGGCTGAGAGGGTTGCTCGGGCTGGGAGGGTTGTTCGGGCTGGGAGGTTGTCAAGGCCTGACCTCATCTGGCCGGAATCTAGGGGCGTCAGGGCGCTGGCAACCGCAAGACTTCTTGGGATTCGATCAACTCAGTGGAATAACCAAGCTCTCTGGCCTTGTCCGAGAGACCGGAGGGATCCTGGCCAGCGAGGTCGGGATGACAGGCCGCCCACCAGACCAGATGGTCTTTACGCGTGGACGCACGCCTGGTCCCCCCTGGGTTGAGTTTGCGCACATAGATGGCTTCGGTGTCCCTGGTGACGCGCAGCGGCTCCTCGCGACTGCAGTTCACTGATTCGGTGGGAATCACCAGATTGTCGGCGGATTCCTGCCACAACTTGAACCTGCGCATCTCGGGATCAACAGGGTCTCCCGAGACCGCAAAGATCCCCAAGGTGTACTCCTCGGCCCCCTCGCCCTGATCCAGCACCACCAGATCAATGGGACGCATGGCCTTCATCTGTTCAAGCACCTGTTCCCGATTCACGGGCTCAGCAACAGCTGGCTGAACGGCAGCTGATGCAACCAGACCCAAACTGAAGAGCCAACGGATGGAATGCATCGCGACAATCTGAGAGTCACACCATGCTGACCCCACACACCCAATTGAGCGCATTGAAGTTGTGATCAACCTCGATCACCAGGCCACCACACCCTGTCATCCCTCAGTGATCGAGGCGATGGAGCCCTGGTGGCGCGAGCAATGGGGCAATCCATCGAGTCGGCAACATCGGCTTGGACTGACAGCCGCAGCGGCCATCGGCTCAGCCAGGGAACACCTTGCAGGCAGCTTGGGAATCAGATCCGAAGAACTGATTTTCACCAGTGGGGCCACGGAAGCCAACAACCTGGCACTGCTGGGCCACGCCAGGGCTCGGACGCTGTCCGACGGTGGAGCAGGGCATCTGATCAGCGTGGCCAGTGAGCATCACGCAGTACTCGACCCTTTGCTGCAGCTGCAGGAGGAGGGATTTCAGATCACGCTGTTGGCTCCGCAAAAGGACGGCCTGATCACGGTGGAGCAGCTGGAACAGGCAATTCAGCCCAACACCCAGCTGATCAGCGTGATGGTGGCCAACAATGAGATCGGCGTGGTCCAACCGATCCGGGACCTAAGCGCCGTCTGCCGCAACCGCGGCATCACCATGCACACCGATGCTGCCCAGGCCTACGGACATCTTCCGCTGAATGCCGAAGAACTGGGCTGTGAGCTAATCAGTCTCAGCGCTCACAAATTCAACGGCCCGAAAGGCATCGGGGCGCTGGTGGTCAGAGCTGGCACGCAGCTGCAACCGCTCCAGTGGGGTGGAGGACAGGAACAGGGTCTGCGGGCAGGAACCCTGCCGGTGCCGCTGATCATGGGCATGGCGGCTGCAGCCGAGCTCTCAATGCAAGACCTGGAGGACCGCCAGGCTCGACTCCAGGCTTTGAGAGATCAGCTGTGGGAAGGGCTCAAAGATCGGAATCCAACGATCCAGCTCAACGGCGCGCTGCAACCTCGACTGGCTCACAACCTCAACATCACGATTCCCGAGCTCTCAGGCAGCCGCCTACTTCGGGCTCTGCGGCCCCGACTGGCCTGCAGCAGCGGTTCTGCCTGCAGTCGTGGTGAGCCATCTCATGTTCTGCGATCCATTGGCCGAAGCCATATCGAGGCGGAAGCATCATTGCGACTGAGCCTGGGACGCGACACAACAGCGAGCGACATTGACGGAGCGATCGAGGTGATCACAACCGCAATCCAGACATTGACCCAGCGTTGAAATCAAAAACTCAAATAACAATACCTCTGGAAAAAAGTGTCAGAGCGGCTACGTTCCGCGCAAGTTCCAGAGTGATTCATGTCTGAGACACCGGCCAACCAGCAGCTACGAGTGCTTCAAGCCATCGAAGACGGATGGAATGCCTTCGCGAAGGCTCCCTGGACGTTCCTGCTCTTTCAAGCACTTGTTGCGGTGATCGCGCTGCCTTTCGCAGCAATGGCTGGCCTTGGTTCTGCTCGGATCGCATCGTTTCCGTTATTCCTTGATGTTCACCCAGTCGGAGCAGGCGTTCTCCTGGTCGTTGGCCTTGTCGGGTACATCATTGTGATGCTTTGGGGGGTCGTGGGGATCATTCGAGGTGCCTGGCAGTGCCTGGAAGGAGGCAAGCCGGATTTCAATACATTTACGCGCTGGGATGGAGAAGCCACAGGCCGCTTATTCATCAGATCGATTGAACTTTTCATCCTTTTTGCAGTTATTGGATTGATCTGCTACTTGGTCGGATTCGGACTTACACAAATCAACCAAGCTCTAGCCATTATCCCCCTAATCATCGCTCTTATTTTCTTCGTCTATCTCTCCATTAATCAGAAGTTCCTGCCCTTCATTGCTCTGTTTAAAAACAATGGCTCCTTTGAAGCGATTCAGAAAGGGCGCTCCATTGTTGATCCCTCCTGGTGGACAGTGCTCTGGTTCTTCATCGTTGAAGCAGTCATCAATGCAATCGCGGCCGCATTCCATTACGGAGGCTTGTTTGTCGTCGTGCCCGTTCTGATCTGCATCTCCACAGCTGCTTATCGACAATTGTTCGGCAGCGAAGACCAGACTGGTCTGATCAGCGAAAACTGATTAGCGAAAACTGATTAGCGAAAACTGAGAATCACAAAACCGGCAATACCCACCAAAGCCATTACAAACTGGACAATTTTGCTGACCAGCAGTCCAGCTACAACAGCCAAACCAACCACTGATCCTTGGCGCAACGCCTCAAGCCACCCCAGATTCCGGGGTGGCTTTGTTGTGGCCCACGTTTCAACCAGCATTGCTCCCAACCATGGACCGAACAGAGCTCCGAGCAGCGGCCCACCGAACGGAAGTGCTGGCAGCAAGCCCAGCACTCCAACGAGCAAGCCCACGCCAGCTCCAGCCGCAGACCAGCGACTGGCCTTCAGTCGTGCAGATGCAAGTCCCAAAGCCAGCAGATCAGCGATGAGACCCAAGCCGAACAACACCAGCGCCAGAACAAGCTCAGGCCAGGCCTGAGCCCAGCCCACAGCGCCCATCCAGACAAGCGATCCCACCGGCAACCAAATAAGGCCTGGCAGAAGGGGTAAAAACGTGCCTGGAATCGCCAGGAGCTGAATAAGCAGAGCAATCCACCACACTCCATCACTCGTCCAAGCCCAGCTCATGCTTCAGACCTCGGCTCGGACGGGCTCTGCTCGGGCTGTTGGCGTCGGGCAATACGCAACTTGGCGCTGCGACTGCGCGGATTGAGCTGCTGCTCTACCTCATCGGCTCTCAGTGGCTTCCGAGTGACCCGCTGTAGGCGCTCATCACTGAGGAAGGCCGTCTTCACACGTCGGTCCTCGAGTGAATGGAAGCTGATAATCGCCAGCAGGCCATCGGGCTGGAGCCAGTCAGGGGCTTGTAACAACAAGCGGTCTAGAACCGCCAGCTCATCATTGACCGCGACCCGCAGTGCCTGAAAGGTGCGCGTGGCGGGATGAATACGACCACGGCGGGCCTTGGGTGGATAACAGCCAGCCACTGCATAGGCCAGCGCCGCAGTACCGGCATAGGCACCGCTGGCGTCTAGATCAGCTTTGATCCTGCGAGCAATTCTCCTCGACAAGCGCTCCTCTCCATAGGCGTAGATCAGATCCGCCAGGTCTGATTCATCCAGCCTTGCAATCAGTTCAGCCGCGGTTTCCCCTCCCCCGTCTGGATTCATGCGCATATCGAGAGGACCATCCAGCCGGAAACTGAATCCCCGCTGCGCGACATCCAGCTGAGGGCTGCTCACACCAAGATCCGCCAGGACCAATGCAACCGGGTGTGGAGGGGTGTAGTCGGCGAAATTGGTCGCCACGATCGTGACGCGATCGCCATGGTGCTTAAGCCGCTCGGCCGCTGCCAAACGGGCGGTTTCATCGTGATCGAGACCCAGCAGACGCAGCTGCGGATAGCGATCCAGCAGCAGACCGCTATGGCCACCACCACCCAGCGTGGCATCAATGAACACGCCTGATTGGCGCTGATCACAGAGCTCCGCGGCCAGCATTTGCATCAACGGTTCGGCCAGAACCGGCACATGCATGAAACCCTGGGCGGGGCTGGATGGCAGATCGGGCATGGGTCCTTCCTAAGATCCCGACACGATTGTTCTGCCACGGCCCCATGACGCAGATGGAAACGCGCACGGAGCCGATGGTGGTCAACTTCGGCCCCCACCACCCCTCAATGCACGGGGTGTTGCGCCTTGTGGTGACTCTCGATGGAGAGGATGTGCTCGATTGCGAGCCGGTGATCGGCTACCTCCATCGCGGCATGGAGAAGATCGCCGAAAACCGAACAAACGTGATGTTCGTGCCATACGTGAGCCGAATGGATTACGCAGCGGGCATGTTCTACGAAGCGATTGTCGTCAACGCCCCTGAAAGGTTGGCGAATATCCCTGTTCCCAAGCGGGCCAGTTACATCAGGGTGTTGATGCTGGAGCTCAACCGCATCGCCAATCATCTGCTGTGGCTGGGACCCTTCCTCGCTGATGTCGGCGCCCAGACCCCGTTTTTCTACATCTTCCGTGAACGGGAGATGATCTATGACCTCTGGGAAGCGGCAACCGGCCAGCGCCTGATCAACAACAACTACTTCCGTATCGGTGGAGTGGCAGCAGATCTGCCTTGGGGATGGCTGGAAAAATGTCGCGATTTCTGTGACTGGTTCGGCCCCAAAATCGATGAATACGAAAAGCTAATCACCAATAATCCGATCTTCCGTCGCCGCATTGAAGGCCTAGGAATCATCGGCAAGGACGAAGCCATCAACTGGAGCCTTTCCGGCCCAATGCTGAGGGCCTCCGGAGTGCCGTGGGACCTGCGCAAGGTTGACCATTACGAGTGCTACGACGACTTCGACTGGGATGTGATCTGGGAGAAAGAGGGAGACTGCTTCGCCCGTTACAGGGTTCGTGTCGCGGAAATGCGCCAGTCCCTCAAGATTCTTCGCCAAGCCTGCGACATGATTCCTGGTGGCCCAACGGAAAACCTGGAGGCCAAACGCATGCTCGAAGGCAAAGACAGCGATTTCGCCGGCTTCGATTACCAGTACGTGGCCAAAAAGGTGGCACCCACATTCAAGATTCCCAATGGCGAGCTCTACACCCGACTGGAATCTGGAAAGGGCGAGATCGGAGTATTCATTCAGGGCAACAACGACGTGACACCCTGGCGCTTCAAGATTCGTGCCGCAGACAGTAACAATCTGCAGATCCTTCCCCACATCCTCAAGGGACACAAGGTCGCCGACATCATGGCGATCCTTGGCTCCATCGACGTGATCATGGGATCCGTCGATCGCTGATCAGCTCAACCTCCGGCGTTCATCTCTGCTGATCCACAGCAGGATCACCACCAGCACAGGGGTCAGGAGATCGGTGTAGAGCACGGTGCCGGCGTTGGAGGGAGCATTGTTCTGATCGACCACAAGCGAGACCACGTGCCCAATCCCGTCAGCGAAATACCAACTGGCGAAGGCGACCATGCTCGCCACAAGGTAATCACGCTTGCGGTACAGGAAGCTGCTGAAACCGAGAATGCCGATCGTGAGATTGGCGTAGGCCACTTCATTCTGAAAAGGACTGTTAGGCCAGCCGATCTGCTCTGCCAGGAACGATCCGAATACAAGATGCATGAGGAATCCATAGACACCACCCACGCCAAGTACCCAGAACGCAATCCAGAGCAGAGAGGCTTCCGACCAACGGCCGAGAGTCCATTGCTGCCGTGTCTGCAAAGCACCGAGCAACAATGCCAAAAGCAGCGTCCAAACGCCGTAATCGGCCAACAAAAAATGCACCACTCCTCTCATCAGCTCCGACCACTCACTGATACCAAGATGACAACGACTGCGCAGCGCGACCAGATCATCCCCTAATGGCGCAGCTCCCATGGCTCAACCTGACCAGGACCGTGCGCTTCGGCGATACGGATGCCGCTGGCGTGATGCATTTTCATCAGCTGTTGCGCTGGTGCCACGAGGCATGGGAAGAGAGCCTGGATCTCTATGGCATTGAAGCCAAAACGATTTTTCCTGGATGTCGTGAGCAGGAACGCTGGCCTGACACTGCACTGCCTGTGGTGCATTGCAGCGCCAACTTCAACAAAGCGGTGCACGGGGGAGATCAACTGGTCGTACGACTAACGCCACAACGGATTGATCAGGGGTGTTTTGAGGTTCGCAGTCAATTTCTGCTGAAAGAACAGGAAGTCGCCAGTGGCTTGATCAGACAGCTGGCCATCAGTACACAAACGCGTCGACGCTGCCCGTTACCAGATGCAATCTCACGCTGGATCGAGGCTGCACAGATCGGACAAATCAGGGAACTCTGAGCCAGCAACCGACTCAACCTCCTGCCCGCCGCAGCTCCGGATCAAGCTCAGATCCCCAGACCGACGGCGACACAATTGTGACATCGATTAGTTCAAGAGCCTGCACGCCAATCCTCCATTCACAACGCATGCAGCCATCAAAGAACACCGAAAAAATTTGCGTCAAAGCTAATTTGTAATTCATTTCCTAAATTCCGATGGATTTGAGGATTCTGATTGTTGCATTGCCGATTCTTCTTGCTCTGAGCTGGGCCGGCTACAACATTGGCAGAGCTGCGATTGGCCAGCTTCAGGTTGCGCTCAAGCAATACAAAACCAATCAAACCGCCTAAAAAGAATTTAACTCCTGCGTCCGAGCAAACCATTCATCACCTCTATAACCATTGGAATTCTTCTGCAGCATTTTGAAAGTCTCAAACCTCAATATTGAGCAGAGATTGCGCAGATTCTCGTTTCGCAAGTGATACAAGTCAACCACGATGTTCGACACTTCTGCGGCATTTACAGCACCTTCAGACGCCGAAACGACGTTTGAAACGAGCTTTGAAAGCTCGGCCGCCTTTACTGCACCGTCTCATGACATCCCATCACCGTCAGGGTTGGAACCTTGCCTGGGCGGCGAACTGAGACTTCAAGCAATCTGGGTGGATGAGAAAATCTGCGTCGGATGTCGATATTGTGCCCACGTGGCAACGAACACCTTCCTGATGGATCAAGCGTCAGGCAAGTGCCGGGCAATTCGCCAGGACGGCGATTCAACAATGGTGATCAACGAAGCAATCGACACCTGCCCAGTGGACTGCATTCATTGGATTAGCTTCGAGGAATTGATTGCAAAGAAAAGGGAAGAAATGGCGAGAGCCTCTTATTAAAGCGTCAGCCCACCACAAAAACACTCGTAAAGACTTTCACAATCCCAACTACAGTTAATCCCGAAAGAATCACAAAAGAGGGGATGATATAACGGAACGCTTTGTCAGATGGACGTTCATACAGAACTTTCTCCGCGAACGATTTGGTAGGACCGAAGTTCAGGTGATCTTCAATCGACATCATCATGTCTTTTGAAATCAACTTCTCTTGCCAATCGTAAGAGTATCGCGGGAATTCCTGATACACAGGAGCTTCACCAACCGCACGGCCTGGCAATACTCTTGACATCTCTAGAGGCACAGTGTCGTAACCAAACCTCTGCATGTACTCCTCACTGTCGAGGACCAGATCAACAAAAGCCTCGAATCCTTTCTCAGCGATAACAATCGAGTAAGTTAATTTTTCGGAGTTGTCTCGCACCTTACGACCCAAAGCCCTGCCGATCACCTGCTCAACAAGGCGATAATTACTATTGCAAGCAACATAACCACGCATAAAACGGTCTGAAAGCAAAAGACCGCGAATAAAATCTCTTACCGTGATTGATCCATTTCTAAGCTGCGACTCTAGATAGCGATCCTTATCGCTACTCATCGCATGAAAATAGATCTGTCGATAGCAACGGTTAATAACATCACCAGCATTATCAATAACATCCCCTTCAATCGAGGGAGCAGCGATCGTGCTCACACGTATGTTTTGAGAGGCAGGCCGAAAGGACCGAAGGGGAACTGGCAACGAAGAAACCCAGTAAGACTCAGAGAATTACCTTAAGAGTTCGTCGATATACCGGGGGTCAAACCGCAAACTAATTCACAATTCAGACGTTGACTGAGGGTATTGGAATTAAATTGATACGCGACTCCGTGGCAAAGGGAACGTGCCCCTTTTACTGGTTTCGTGCTGAGCGGGGGCCTGGCGAACAAGGCCAAGGCATCAGCACATGGTGATTGCCCAGACCACTGACAAGACCTAGGCCGTTTGCCCCACAACCTCAAAAGGTTCAACAGACAGATCCGTCAGTTATTCGGATAAGTACGCCGCTTCAAACCAGATCACAAATGCGGCAGCTTCCAGTGGATGGAATGCAACAGATTCAGCAAAGATTGATATTTAAAATACAACGATTGAACAGGCCAATACATCTCAAAGCGAAGCTTTTGGGTGGACCTGGGATCAATGGCTGAAGCAAAGATTCAGAGCGGCTGAGTTGATGACTGAGCTGATTACCGAGTTAGTTGTTGAGCTTCCAACCAGTTCTGCCAACGCGCACGCTCCCACTTCCCTGCCGCAGAGCATTCCAGTTCCTGACACTGAACCCAATGCAGAGGGCGTTCGGGTGCGGGCCAGTCGGACACCAAGCTGCGCAAGCGGTCGAAACCGTCCGAGGACACGTCAATCGACGACCAGCGAACAAGAGCCACCAGTCGTTCACCCCACTCACGGTTCACCAACCCCAGCAACAGCACGGCGTCGAGCGGCAGCCCTTGCTTGCGGGCCTCCGTCAGCAGCCGCTGTTCCAGTTGAGAAGGAAACACCGTGACTCCACCTGAATGGATGGCGTCGTCGATTCGCCCCACAAGACGCAGCTGGGGATCCGTTGCTGAGCCTTCTAATTCCGCCAGATCAGCTGAATGCCACCAACCAGTCGCGTCCGACAGAGCGCAAAGTCTTCCTGAGCCATCAAGCCTGGCCACAGCCAACCGGTCGCAATGCACCGCCAGAGCTCCCCGCTGATTCAGTCGCAGACGCACACCGTCAAGGGATCGTCCACAACCACTCGTCCCCGCCAGAAAATCAAGCGGCGCCTGGGCCGTCACCATGGCGGCAGTCTCCGTCGCGCCATAACAGGGGGCAAGCCTGAGGCCCAGGTCCCGGGATTGATCGGCCAGATCGGCTGGCAATGCTGCACCACCAACCCAGATCACCGCCATCTCACCCAACCAGGAGCGTCCACAGGGATCGGCCAGAAGCCGCCGCAATTGGGTGGGCACCAGCGAGAGCACCATCGGACGTCGCTGCCAGCCTGGATGGCGAAGGCTGTGTTCGAAAAGCAGAGCCGGCTGTTTGATCACAGCGGGGGAGATCCAGGCGTGATCTGCGCCCCACTGACGGGCACGCCACCAAGGCATCAGACCGCTCACATGCTGAAACGGCAGGGGATTCCAAACCAGCGTTGAGGCTGGCTCCAAGCCGATCGTCTCCAGCCACGACCCGCAGGCCTGGGCAGAGCGATCCAGATTCGACAAAGGATGGAGGCAGAGCTGTCGGCCACCACTGCTGCCACCTGTTGACAGCACCAGTCCTGGTCCCGGAGGCCAATCCAGACCATCAACATCGAGGATTTGCCGCTCCGGCTGAACTCCAGAACCGAGCAGACGCACCCAAACGCGATCGGCAAGATCCGACTCGAGGGTCGCAGCAGCCTGACCAGGCAGAGCAGGGTCACAGTGCAGATCCCTCAAGCGACTCATCAGTGGCCACGCTCGGCGGCAGCCCACACCTGCGCAGGATCAGAGCTGAACAGGCGACCTTTAGGGCACCACCCTGGAGCCAGTCCAGGAGCCACTGGAGTGGGGCCTCGCTGCTGAAGCCCTGCCATCAACGCCAGCCAGCGAAAGCCGATACCGGTTTCGAAGACGGTGCTGAGCATCAGCCGCGGCCGGCCTTCCTGCAACTGGCGCAGTAGGAGTCTCGGATCTCCCTCCAGCAGGGGGCGCCGCACCTGCCAACCCTGCCACTGCTCCCGCAGAGCAGGATGCTTCAGCAGCGACTCATCCAGGGCGACAGGAACCCGCTTCGCCAAATCTTGCAGGCCTTGCAGATCGTCAACTGCAAGTGGCTGCTCCAGCCAATCCAAGCGGGGATCGCCCTCCAGGACTCCAGCCCATCGATCCGCCTCGATCCGATCCCAGCCGGCATTGGCGTCCAAACGCAGACGCACCTCGGGCGGCAGCCGGTCCAGAAGCCTGGAGAACAACGTCCATTCCTGATCCAAGTCCGTCGCTGCAACTTTCCACTTCACAGTGATGGGCTCACCCGCTGGATGAGTCGCCAGCAGTTGGTCCAGCATTGGCAGCATGGCCGGACCAGCGGGCAGCAGACAGGCCGAGCTCGGGGCAGGGAGCCAGGACTGAACCACACCATCCAGCTCCGCCAGCGAAGCACCGAGCGCAAAGCCGACTTCAGCCGGCAGCTTCGGTAGCAGTGCCTCGAGCTGGTCTCGCTTGCACTCCACACCCCCAGACTTCTGCCATCGCGATAAAGCCTGTTCACAGGGAGGACGGTGTTCTGGATCAAGCGGAGCCACCTCGCCCCAGCCCACCCGGCCGGAGATCGCACAAGTCAGACGCAACAACCACCCCTCACGCTGCTGCCACGCACCTGAAGCAGTCCGTAGCGGACGCGAGAGGGAATAGGCATAGGAGCGGATGGCCAGTTGCAGCGTCATGGACTCAGCCGGGCAACAGATCAGGGGAGCCGAACCATGGACCCAGACCTAGACCGATGGTCAGGCCGAGGCCATTCAGCGCCTGAAATCGCAATGCGAGGAACTTGCTGCCTGTGATGCGTTCAGGCTCGTGATGATGCATGCGAAGCAAGCGGATCAACGAGGAGGCCGCAGGTAACCCCAAGGCTCCCAAAAAAGCGGTGAGTGGCCAGTCGCCATGCAGCACAGGTGCCCATTCCAGAGCGAGGGTGCCTGCAACGAACCACGGCACCAAGGACGCTGCCCGCGCAGTACCCAGGCGCACCACTGGAGACCGCTTGCCATGCGCCGCATCCTGCTCAACCTGATGAAAATGCGAACAGAACAACACCAGCGTGGTCGCCAGAGCAGGGCCGGAGCCAAGGACCAGAGCGGTCTCCCAAGGCACGACATCCGTCGCAGGGGCGATAACCAACAACGCAGCTGCGGTGGCGAAAGGACCAAAAGCGAGCCAACACAGCGGTTCACCCAGCCCCTGGTACCCAAGTCGAAATGGAGGTCCTTGGTAGAGGTAGCCGAGACCACAACTCACCAGCACCAGCAGCAGGACTGCAAGGCTGCTGCGGAGCGCAATCCACAGCATCAGCATCAGTCCCATCAGCAAAGCAATTGTGGCCAGCTGCTGCACAGGACGTGGCCTTCCGACCAGCGCCACGACCGAATGGGGCTTGCCCTCGTCATCGATGCCGGTCTCGGCATCAAAGAGGTCGTTGCTGAGGTTCTCCCAGATCAGCAGCAGCACCGCTGCCAGCAGAAAAACGAAGCCCTGGACCCAGCGCACCGGCAAGCCTGAACCAAGGCGCCATCCGGCCGCAAGCAGCACGGGCATCACCGCAACGGAGTACATCGGCCACTTGATCGCTGCCTTCCAGAGACGCCGCCGAGCATCGCCGTGGGAGTGAAGGGTTGCAACAGCCTGTTGATCTGGCATGGACTGGACTCGTGGAGCCCTCTTCAAGACTCATACATTTGAGCAGTAATCCTTCCTCCTGCCGTCAAGATGTCGGCCGCACCCCACGACAGTTCACCTGCGGTGCCCTTCAGCGATCTGCTGGAGCGTGCAATGCGCGTCTGGGATCAGCGCCAGATGGACGACGGCGTTGTCGGCTTGGCACTGCCACTGCAGGGCCTGGATCCACTGCTTCAACTCGCTGATCTTGAGGATGCCGACCCATTCCGTTTCCTCTGGGATGGAGCCCCAGGACTCTGTCTTGCAGCAGCCGGCCGCTGCCATCAACTGGAGCTTTCAGGTCCCCGACGTTTCGAGCTGGCTCAGCGTTTTAGTGATATCACGCTCGGACGCATCCTCGAGGGCACACCCGAAGCACCGGCTCAGGCCCGCTCCCGGATCCTGCTGGCCTTCTCCTTCTTTGAGCCAAGCGGAGAACTCCAACCCCAGGGCAGCATGCCCTCGGTCCAGGCCGTTCTGCCTCGCTGGCAACTCAGTCGTCATGGACGCCACGGCTGGCTGCGTCTGCACGGCATCGCGCAACAGGCGAGTGATGTGCGCTCACTGACGGAGTCGCTCTGGCTAATGGCGGAGAAGCTGCAGTCTTGGAGGAGCTGGCCAGGCCAGAACTCAGGCAATCTGAGTGGCAGGATTACACCAGGCGACTGGGAGCGGCGTTACACCACGGCGCTGCAGCGAGGCCTGGAACTGGTGAATGGTGGTGAACTGCACAAGCTGGTTCTCGCTGTGCGCCACTCGGTTAGCCTGACCTCACCTCTGGATCCATTGCTGTTGCTGAAACGCCTGCGCTATCAGCAAGCAGGCAGCTGCCGGTTCCTCTGGCAGCGCAACCAGCAGGACAGCTTCTTCGGCGCTTCACCTGAGCGACTACTGAGCTTGCGTAACGGGCAGCTGCGTTGCGATGCGCTTGCCGGCACTGCCGGTCGCAACGACCACGCCACCTCTCTACTCAACTCCGACAAAGATCGGCGCGAGCATGAACTGGTGGTGCAGGCAATCACCGAGCATCTCAGTGCCCAGGGACTGCAGCCACGACGGCCGCGCAGTCCGCAACTGGCCAGACACGGCCAACTGATCCATCTGCATACCCCGATCACGACTCCAGCTCCGGGCCAATCACCCCTTGCGCTGGCTGGAGTGCTCCATCCCACTCCGGCAGTGGCAGGGCTGCCCAGACGAGAAGCGATGAGCTGGCTGCGCAGTCTTGAGCCATTCGATCGCGATGGCTATGCAGCACCAATCGGCTGGATCGACAGCGCGGGCGACTCGGAACTGCGAGTTGCCATTCGCTGCGGCCACGCCCGCGGCACCCAGCTCGACCTCACGGCCGGAGCTGGACTGGTGCGCGGCTCGGTGGCCGAACGTGAACTTCAGGAAGTGGGGCTCAAGCTCACCGTCCTTGCCGATCAGCTGGATCTGGTGTCAGGGGGTCGGTGAGGAGCGCAGTCGCCAATCCATTGATGACTGCTTGAGCACATCACCGAATGGCTCCACGCGCCCACCGATGTGTTGATGAAGAAAGTGCTCCTCTAACGCTGCCCAGGCCAACGCATTCCGGGGATTGGCCCAGCCATGCCCCTCATCAGGAAACACAACAAAATCAATCGGCAGTTTGCGAGCCGTCATTGCAGCTGCGATGGATTCACTCTCTTGCAAGCTGACCCGCGGATCATTGGCACCGTGACCCAATAAAAGAGGGCGTTGAATCTGATCCACATGATTGATCGGAGAAATGGCATCGAGGTCTACATTGCCGACACCAATCATGCGATCGAAATTGATGCGAGTTGATGCCCAATAAGGAGGAATCGCTGCCAACAATGTGCGGAGATTAGAGGGTCCAACTTCTGAAACCGCTGCGGCAAACAGCGTTGGATCGCGCGTCAATCCTGCCAAAGCTGCATAGCCGCCATAGGACGCGCCCTTGATCACCAGTTTGTCAGGGTCAGCAATGCCCTGATCCACCGCCCAGCCAACGGCGTCGACCAGATCATCCTGCATCTTGGCGTACCACTCACCTTCTCCTGCCAGCAGATGCGCCTTTCCGAAACCAGTGCTGCCGCGATAGTTCACACTCATCACGTGATAGCCCCGATTAGCAAGCCATTGATGGGTACGGTTCAAACCCCAATAGTCTCTGGCCTGAGGGCCACCATGCACGACCAGCACAAGGGGCTGCGGCCCATCACTGGCGAGGGGCGTGCGCGTTAGATAGGCAGGAATCCGACGGCCATCCCGGGCCTTGAGGTCGAGGCTTTCCATCGACGCCAGGGTGTAATCGTCCAGTTTTGGCTGAACTGAAAACAGCCGTTGATGCTGACGGCGATCTCGATCCCAGAGCCAGAATTGCTCGCCCTGACGATCGGAACCGACCAGAACCAGCCAGAGTCGATCTTTCCTGTCGCGATCGAGGACCGTGAACTCATTGGAGCCAACCAAACGTTCTAAGGCGTCGTAATCGGAGCGCAGCGATGGATCTAAAATGAATCGCTGACTGCGCAGATCCGTTTCGACCAGCACCGAGGGCACGCCATTCTCAATCGTGCTCATTGCGATGCCCAACGCTCCACTCGTTGCACGGTGCACCACTTCAAAACGGCAGTCGGTCGTGCAGCGTTCCAGCTCCTCACGACTCCAACGCACAAGGCGAGGTTTGTCTTCCCCCTTGCTCAGTTGCCCATACAGCCACTGACCATCACGGGTGAACCCTGCGAGCCCAGACAAGCGAACATCTTTGAAATCGAATTGAAGAAAGGGGCGCCACTCCTTCTCACCAGGCAAACGAAGCTCATAGGTCGCGCCGCCATCGGGCAATTCCTCGGTACGCAGATAGGGATGCCACTCACCATTGAGGCGATCCACTCCAACAGGTCGACCGTCATCAACTTGATGAAGGAGTTTGCGCTCTCCACTTGCAATATCGAGCACATAAAGATCGAAATAACGAGGATCACGATCATTGAGGCCAATCACCCATTCGCCAGGCACATCGCGATCTAAAGCAATGACACGCGCAAAGACACCAGATGGTGGCGTGAGATCAACCGTCTCCCCTGTTTGCGGGTCAATTCGGACCAGCACAGTGTTTTCATCCCCCTGTGCATCTCGGCCAGAAATCAAAAAGCGGCCATCATGCGTCCAGGTAGCACTCTGTTGCGGCCGATCCGTCTTCCGGGTCAGCAGACGGGGCTCTTCACTCCCAGCCAGATCACGGACCCAGAGGTTGAGGACTCCTTGGTAAGGAGCGAGGTAAGAGATGCGAGTGCCGTCGGGGCTGAGATCAACCCCGACGATTTCCGGGTTCCCGAACAACACCTCACGCGGAATGAGCGGCGGTAACGAGCTCCCCTGAACCGGGCGCCCGGAGATCGTCAAACTTCCCGCAAGACAAATCAGAAGAGCTGCCCCGCAGCGCAATCCTTGAATCAACACAACCTGGACCGGCATTCAGCCTCCAATTGTGATCGCTCAGAGCAGATCACGCAGACGAGCGATCACCTGGTCAGCAAGGGGCTGATTCATCAGTCGTTCCACCTCACGGATGCCGGTGGGACTGGTGACGTTGATCTCGCTGAGCATGCCGCCGATCACATCGATACCGACAAAAAACAAGCCTTCGGCCCTCAGAGCAGGCGCCAGGGCCACACAGATCTGGCGTTCCCGCTCACTGAGTTGCGTTGCTTCCGCTTGACCACCAACCGCCAGATTGCTGCGGAATTCTCCAGCGGCTGGCCGGCGGTTGATGGCACCCAGCGGCTCACCATCCACCAGCAGGATGCGCTTGTCGCCCTCACTCACCGAAGGGAGGAAACACTGAGCCATCACGGGCAGTCGTTCCTGCTCTGTGACTAATTCCAGAAGCGCCTTGAGGCCAGGTGCCTGAGATGACACACGGATCACTCCAAGCCCTGCACGGCCTCCCAGAGGCTTAAGCACGATCTCGCTATGCGCTTGGGCAAAGGACTTCAGCTCACTCACCCTTCCGGAAACGAGCGTGGGTGCCATCCATCGACTGAAACGCAATGCCCCGAGCTTTTCATTCCAGGTGCGCAGTGAATCGGGACGATTCAGAACACGAACACCGGCCCGTTCGGCGACATCAAGAAGATGGGTGGCATAGAGATAGGCCTCGTCAACTGGAGGGTCCTTGCGCATCCAGATCACCTGGAATGTGGCAAGCGGCAGCCGTTCACGCTCACCGGCGGTGATCCAGGGCTCAGGCTGAACCGGCATGGCCATCGCGAGAGGTTCATCGCCAAGCGCGATCAGATCAGCCGGAGTGCACGCCCAGACCTCCAGTTCAGATCTGGCAGCAGCCTGCATCAGAGCAGCGGTGGAATCCTTGGCTGGATTGATCCGATCCAGCGGATCCAGCACGAACAGATGACGCATGAGCAACGGCCGTGTCAGTGAACTCAGGAGAGCAGCCCATCCAGTTCACCGCCGCGCTCGAGGGCGTGCAATTCATCACAACCACCGATGTGTTGGTCGTTGATGAAGATCTGAGGAACGCTGCGGCGGCCATCACCTCGGGCTGCCATGGCATCGCGAGCAGGTTCATCGCCATCAACGGAAAACTCCGTGTAGGCGACGCCTTTGCGATCCAACAGCTGTTTGGCTCGGATGCAGAAGGGGCAGGTGCGCCAGGTATAGATCTCGACGCTCGGCATGGATCCCTCATGACGGGACGTTGATCTTATGCAGGCATTGAGCCTGCGATCGGTGGGCAACCTGAGCATCCCGACCAACAGCACGGAGATTCCGCACTGATAAGGTCGCGAAATCCGTTCAACGCCCACCGTTGCTCGACCTCACCGACTTCAAGCGCGACCTCTCCGAGCTCACTGATCGCCTGGGCAATGCCCAGGACTGTCTTTGACGTACCTGCACTAAACGCCAGACAGAAGGACCTCGAACAACTCGCAGCCCAGCCTGACTTCTGGAACGACCAACAGAATGCCCAGAAGCAAATGCGTCGCCTCGATGAGGTGAAGGCACAGCTGCTGCAGCTCAAGACCTGGCAAGGAGCTGTGGGTGATGCCCAGGCCACGCTCGAGCTTTACGACCTGGAACCCGACGACGACATGCTCGCCGAGGCCCAGGGCGGATTGGATCAACTGCGCAAGGAACTGGATCGCTGGGAGCTGGAGCGCCTGCTCAGCGGTGAGTACGACAAAGAAGGAGCTGTGCTCTCGATCAATGCCGGAGCCGGTGGAACAGATGCTCAGGACTGGGCCCAGATGCTGCTGCGCATGTACACCCGCTGGGCCGAAGACCATGACATGAAGGTCACGGTGAATGAACTCAGCGAGGGGGAGGAAGCAGGAATCAAGAGCGCCACGATCGAAATCGAAGGGCGCTATGCGTATGGGTACCTGCGCAATGAGAAAGGCACCCATCGCCTAGTGCGCATCTCTCCCTTCAACGCCAACGACAAGCGCCAGACCAGTTTCACAGGCATCGAGGTAATGCCGAAACTCGAGGAGGAAGTTGAGCTCGATATTCCCGAGAAAGACCTGGAAGTAACCACCAGCCGCTCGGGCGGAGCCGGTGGACAGAACGTCAACAAGGTGGAAACCGCGGTACGCATCCTGCACGTCCCCACAGGACTAGCTGTGCGCTGCACCCAGGAGCGCTCCCAGCTGCAGAACAAAGAGAAGGCCATGGCCCAGCTCAAGGCCAAGCTGCTTGTGATCGCCCAAGAACAACGGGCCGCAGAGATCGCCGACATTCGAGGCGACATCGTGGAGGCCGCCTGGGGCAATCAGATCCGCAACTATGTCTTTCACCCGTATCAGATGGTCAAGGACCTGCGCACCCAGGAGGAAACCAACGATGTGCAGGGTGTGATGAACGGCGATCTCGACCCCTTCATCCAGGCGCTGCTGCGCCAGGGTGTTGATAGCCCCGGACAGGATGAGGACAGCTGACCATGAGCTCAAAGGCCGACGGCATCGAGACTTCGACCGACAGCACCCCGACCACACCACCGCCCAGCTTCGTGAAGCAGGCCATGCGCAACATGGTCCGCAAGGGCAGCAAGAGCCTGTTTCATCTCGGACTCACGGCCGCAGGGTTCATCGGCTTCATCCTTGTGGTCGCCTGGCTAGGGCGTCCAACGCTGCCTCAGTGAGCAGCGCAAGGGCTTTTGCCATTGATCTGGCTTTCACCCCAGCGGAACAACAACTGATCCAGGCCGCAGAAGGGACGGAAGCCCATCGACGTCTCAGCCAAGGAGACACCTGGGCCGCGACCCTGGATCTCTGGTTGCAACACCTCATCACCACAGGCGGCGACACAACTCCCAAACAGCTATTGGACTGCGAGGAAATTTGTCTCGGCCTGCAGTTTGTGGATGATGCCCAGATCACTGCTTTGAACGAACGCTGGAGAGACAAGCCCAGGGCCACGGATGTGTTGTCTTTTTCAGCACTGGAAGCGGACATGCCCCCGGACAGCAGCCCCAGCGTTGAGCTGGGAGACATCATCGTGTCAGTGCCGACTGCTGAACGTCAGGCTCTCGAGCAGGAGCACAGCCTTGAACAAGAGCTCTGCTGGCTGGTGAGCCACGGGCTGCTGCATCTGCTGGGATGGGATCATCCCAATGATTCGAAGCTGGAAGCGATGCTGCAATGCCAGGAGCAACTGGTTGCCATGGCCGGTATCGTTCAATCCCACGGTGAGATCAACTGTGAATCAGCAGATGAAATCACTAAGGAACCCTGACGATGGAGCTCCGTTGACCGAGGAGATCAGCCAGCGCAGTACCCGACGTGCCCACCACGCTGCCCATCGAGGAGCCTGGAAAATCGCCGGCGACCTGCCGTCCAGCTTCCGCTACGCAGCTCAGGGACTGGGTTACGGCTTCATCAGCCAACGCAACTTCCGCATCCACCTGGGGATCGGCAGCGTCGTGTTCTTCCTGGGTCTGTGGCTCGGGCTGCCAGCGATTCAGTTGGCCGTGCTGGTCTTGACCGTGGCGGCCGTACTGGTGCTTGAGCTGCTCAATACAGCCATTGAATCTGTGGTGGATCTGGCCATCGGGCGGCGCTTTCACCCTCTGGCCAAAGTCGCCAAGGACTGCGCAGCAGCAGCGGTTCTGGTGGCGGCCATCAGTTCTCTGGTCATTGCCCTGCTGCTGGTGCTGCCGCCCTTGATTCTTCGCCTCGGCCTCTAAGCGATGCTGCTTGTCATCGACAACTACGACAGCTTCACCTTCAACCTGGTGCAGTACTTCGGGGAATTAGCCGCTCAGCACCCTCTGGCCCAAGATCTGCGAGTGGAGCGCAATGATTCGCTCAGCGTTGCCCAGATCCGCGACCTCAGCCCCGATGCCATCCTGCTCTCTCCTGGGCCCGGAGATCCCGATCAGGCGGGGGTCTGCCTGGAGGTACTGAAGGAATTATCACCAAATATTCCCACCCTGGGTGTCTGTCTGGGCCATCAGGCTCTGGCGCAGGCGTACGGAGGCAAAGTCGTGCGGGCCGCACAACTGATGCATGGCAAAACCTCTCCGGTGTTGCATCGCGGCGAAGGCGTCTTCGCGGGTCTGCCCCAGCCCCTCACCGCCACCCGCTATCACAGCTTGATCGCTGATCGCAACAGTCTTCCGGACTGCCTGGAAGTCACTGCATGGCTAGAGGACGACACCGTGATGGGACTGCGTCATCGTGAGCATCACCATCTCCAGGGCGTGCAGTTCCACCCGGAAAGCGTGCTGACGGAAGCCGGGCACAACCTGTTGGCCAACTTCCTTCGAGTGGCTGAAGGGCGCATTCAGCACTGCTAGCTTCCTGTGCCAGCAGGCATCCCCCCATGACAGTCTTCCTGAAACGCCAGGCTCCTGGGCGGGCCATCCTCTCCCTGGCCGCATCCACGATGCTGGCCGGATTCAGCGGCACCGGCGTGCAGGCGGCAGGTGTCTCAATCACCAGCTACGGGCACAGTGCTCTGCTGATACGTGGCGGCGGCCAGTCGGTGCTGGTGAACCCCTTCCGGGCCGTGGGCTGCGCCGCGGGGCTCAGCGAACCACGCGTCAGCGCCAACGTGACCCTGGCCAGCTCCGAACTCCCGGATGAAGGAGCACGGATTGGCGGTGGGACCTACCTCTCCAAGCCGGGGGCCTATCGCGTTGGTGGCATGGACCTGGAAGGATTTTCCGCTCCGCATGACCGAATGGGTGGACGTCGTTTCGGTAACGCCACGATCTGGCGCTGGCAGCAAGGAGGCCTGAACTTCGCCCATCTGGGAGGAACAGCTGCGCCGCTCAGCGGTGAAGACAGGGTGCTGCTGGGTCGCCCTGACGTGTTGATCATC
Organism: Synechococcus sp. AG-679-A04; assembly: GCA_003210775.1. Taxonomy (GTDB): domain Bacteria; phylum Cyanobacteriota; class Cyanobacteriia; order PCC-6307; family Cyanobiaceae; genus Synechococcus_C. Next base: position 49,904 of record QCUI01000005.1, on the reverse strand, counting down.
GGCGTTGGAGGCGGAGGAAAGGTATACAGCGGCGAAGAAGCCGCCGATGTGGTGAGGCAGCTCAATCCACGCCGGGTGATTCCTGTGCAATACGTGAATGGTGAGGCTCCGAGCGGCTGCGATCAAGGCGGGGTTCAGCCCTTTCTGGATGCAATGAGCGGTACACAGGTTCGAAAGGTTGGACCCACCCTCTCCCTGCCAGGCAGCCTGAACGACAGCACAGTGATCGAGGTGATGCGCTGAGTGTCCGCTCAGCACTCAAGCTGTCGATAACACTCCCAGAACCTCTGCATCTGCGCCTGGGTGCCGATGCTCACGCGCAGAGATCCGTCGATCTGTGGCTTGCCGGACATGGAGCGCACCAGGATCCCGGCATCCCTCAATTGCTGCTCCACCTGCTGAGCGGGGGAACGGGGCCAGACCAGGAGATAGTTCCCTCCGTCGAAATGGAATACGGCACTGGATCGCGTCAGTTCCGCTACCAAATAGTCACGCGCTCGTAACACCTCAGCCACATAGCTGTCGGTGTAATCCTGATCGCTCAGAGCCGCGAACGCCGCTGTCACCGCGAAGCTGTTCACGTCGTAAGGACCGGTCACCCGGCAGACCCGATCGACCACCTCCGTCGAACCGATCGCAAATCCCATGCGCAGACCGGCCAGACCGGCGGTCTTGGCCAGGGAGCGCAGCACCAACAGATTGGAATGCAGCCCGAAATCGACCGTCGGCAACACGCTGTCTCCTGTGAAGGCCTCATAGAGCTCATCCACCACCACAAGCGTGTCGGGGGCGGACGCAGCCAACTGCAGCACATGCTCCACCGACAAGCGCGTACCGGTGGGGTTGTTGGGATTGCAGAGCATCAGGATCTTCGGCCCACGCTGCAAGGCCGCGCGCATCGCCTCCAGCGGAAAGCGAAAACCTGGCAGGAGATGGGGCACTGCTTCGACAACCATCCCCTGCATCCCAGCGCAAGGGGCGTAGTAACCAAAAGTGGGACTGGTGGTGAGCAGGGTGTCGCCCGCTGCTCCATAGGCGTGAATCACCGCATGAATCGCAGCATCCACCCCGTTGAACAGCCCCACCTGCTGCGGCAACAGTTCATGCGCCAAGCCAGCGGGTGAAGCCTGCAGATTGCGGATCAGCGCCTCCCGCAGTCCGTCGTACTCGGGATAGACCGCAATCTGATCAGCCGGAAAGGAGCGAATCGCCTCCGCAACAGCCGGACTGGGACCAAGGGTGTTCTCGTTGAAATCAAGACGAAGCAGGCCACGGCGCCCCTCCAGAGGCGCGCTGTAACCCCTGAGACTCTCAACGTCAGGGCGTGCTGAAGGCGAGGGAGTGGGTGCGGTCATGGCCATCAAGCTATCGACATCCCTGACAACCCAACCAGTCCTGTCGATCACGCCGATGATGGGGGAACTGCCATGACCGGTCCGATGCCTGCCAGCTCGAGCGCATCCACCTCAACACAGACATTCTGCGAATTCGCGGGGCACGTCGATTACTCCCTGATTGAGACTCTCCATCCCGATCCTGAGTCCACCGCCACCGGGGATGATCACCTGGCGCGCCAGGTGACCTCTGGCCATTACGTGCCGGTCACACCAACGCCTCTTGCGGAACCGCAGTACGTCGCGCACAGCGACAGCCTGTTCAGCGAGCTTGGCCTCAGCCATGAGCTGGTGGCGGATGAGAGCTTCCTGCGGCTGTTCTCCGGCGACATCAGTGTGGCCAGAGCACCGATGCGTCCCTATGGCTGGGCGACTGGTTATGCGCTCTCGATCTATGGCACTGAATACGATCAGCAATGTCCGTTCGGTAACGGCAACGGCTACGGCGACGGTCGGGCGATCTCCATCTTCGAAGGCCTCTTCGAGGGGCAACGCTGGGAGATGCAGCTGAAGGGCGGTGGACCGACGCCCTATTGCCGAGGGGCCGATGGACGGGCCGTGCTGCGCTCCAGCGTGCGGGAATTCCTGGCCCAAGAGTTCATGCATGCCCTGGGGGTTCCCACGTCTCGCTCGCTGACGCTCTATGTCTCCCAGGAAGAGAACGTGCGTCGCCCCTGGTATTCGGACGCCTCGCCATCGATGGATCCCGACATCCTGGTCGACAATCCAGCCGCGATCACCACGCGCGTGGCGCCATCCTTTCTGCGAGTGGGCCAGCTGGAGCTGTTCGCACGACGCGCCCGTCGCGAAGCTCACCCTAAGGCCCATCAGGAGCTGCAGATGATCGTGCAGCATCTGATCGAGCGGAATTACCGCGAAGACATTGATCACTCCCTGCCATTCACGGCACAAGTGGTGCAGCTGGCGCGGCTGTTCCGGGAGCGCTTAATCAACCTGGTGTGCCACTGGATGCGGGTGGGCTACTGCCAGGGCAACTTCAACAGCGACAACTGCGCCGCCGGCGGCTTCACCCTCGACTACGGACCATTCGGCTTCTGCGAACTGTTCGACCCGCGCTTTCAACCCTGGACCGGCGGCGGGATTCATTTTTCCTTTTTAAATCAACCCAAAGCTGCTGAAACCAACTACAGGATGTTCTGGTCAGCGCTCAAAACGCTGCTGAAGGATCACCCAGCCGAAACGGCCGAACTCGACGCGCTGCATGAGTCGTTCAGCGGTGCCATGCAGGCCGAACTGGAGGCCATGTGGGCTCGCAAGCTCGGCCTGGCCAGCGTTGCTGCGGAGCTGATCGGCGATCTACTGCAGCTGATGGTGGCGTCGAAGGCGGATTACACGCTTGTTTTCCGTGAACTGGCATCACTGCCGAAGGAGATCACGCCGCTGAAGCGGGGTTTCTACGTGCCCGGCGATGCACAGCTTGAGGCGCAATGGAACGCCTGGCTAACGCGTTGGCACCAACAGCTCAGCGGCAGCGGAGAGCCCGAAGAAATCACCGCTGCGATGCAACGCACCAATCCCGCCATCACCTGGCGCGAATGGCTGATTGCACCGGCCTATGAGCAGGCGGCTCGCGGTGACTACAGCCTGGTGCACGAACTTCAGACAGTGTTCCGCAACCCCTACGAACCGCTCTCACCCGAACTCGCCGCTCGCTACGACCAACTGAAACCACGGGAGTTCTTCGGCGCCGGAGGCATCTCGCACTACAGCTGCTCGTCTTAAGCCAGGCCGATGAAGATAGTCATCAAAAACTAACATCAATCAAAGCTGAAACTGCCTACTGCAGCTCGCAGCAGCAGCAAAAGCAGAGCAATGTACTGAGTAATTAACTGTCGAGTTCAATGCAGCGTTCCCTGCACCTGTCGCTATCACTGAGCGGTGTTGCTGCACTGGCACTCGCTAATAGTGCTCTGCTGCCTGCCGTTGCTCAAGAGGGCAGTGCAGATGATCTCGGGGTGATGGAGATCAACCTCAAAGACGCCATCAATTTCAACTGGGGGTTCCAGGGAGCACTGCAAGGGGCAGGAACACCCAACCAAGCCGGTATTGGCGGGTTCCTGCCGCTGTCTGTGGGCGAGAACAGCGTCTTCTTCTTTGATGCATTGGCGAATGTGAACTTCGCTGATCGAGCAGGCGAGAGCAGCATTAGCAACACCGATGTTGCTGGTACCACCATCAGCACCTCCTCCAGACTGGGCTACCGCTGGCTGAATAACGATCGCTCCTGGATGTATGGGCTGAATGCTGGTTATGACAGCCGTCCTCTCGCTTCAGGCAATGCAGATACAGGAGTGAGTGTTAGGGATAAGAGGACAGTCCTTTTCCAGCAAATTGCCTTCAATGCAGAAGCAGTACATGAAAGTGGCCTTGGGTTAAATGCTTATACCAACATTCCAGTAGGAAATACATTTCAACGGCTAAATTCTAACTACAATGGCGGCGCGCTTGATCTTTATGGATTAGATGCAAGCTATTACTTGAGACCTAACTTGAAGTTAAAAGCTGGATACTATTATCAAGATACCGATTGTTACGTAACTGAGAGCTCATCAGGAGGGCAAGTTGCACTCGAATACGAAGCATCTGACAGTCTTATATTTGGGCTACAGGCTAGTCATGATGATATCTTTGAGACCAGAGTGTCAGGCAATGTTAAATATCGCTTTGGTACGGGTAATGCAACAACAGTAGAGAAGAAAACTTGGCAAACACCAGTGATTCAATCACTGACAGGTTCTATTGCTAATCGAGATATAAAAGTTGCGGATGGATGCTACATGCAGCCTGGGGAGTGCAGGAATTTAGGTCAATGCGGATGCCCAACATTTGCCTGCAACCTCTTTGTGTGTGTCCCATTTTGCGATGATCAAGCATGTTAAGCTTATCAATATTTTACTCGAAGTTGTTTTCCTGGCTCGCACGTAATTGCTTTCTCTGATTATTACTTGGCCCTTCCAAGTGCAGGTTTTTATTGCCATCCCTACTGATATGGCGCGCCTTGCTTACCATTGCTATGACTGCTGAACAGACCTCAGACCCATGTCCCTAGAACAACTCAAGGCATTTCTTGTCAAAATCCAAGGCAATAACAGTCTTCAGCAGAAACTAAAAGCAGCTAAGTCACCTGACGATGTTATAGCCATTGCTAGAGAACATGGCCATGAATTCACTCCTGATAAGTTCAACAGTCTCAGTGAGGTGGATCTAGAAAGTGTAGCCGGTGGTGTTGGCGTAAAAGGTATATGCAACGAAACGACTTCAATGGATGTCGAATGTACGCTCTAAACTATTACTCAAAACTTAGATGCAGCCAACACCCAGAATAATCTTTTGGCTTGATATCTGTTTTGCGACATGCTCAAGGCCCCTGCATTGACAGGGGCTTTTTATTGCTTCAATCACCCCTAAAAGCTCATAAATAAGCCTTCAATGCCTGGCACGTTTGAGCGAAGCTGAGCAGAGACAGCCAGGACTTAATTCTCAATCCATCCTGCAATTAAACGGCAGATCCGGCCAATACTCGTTCAGCGGCAGCCCGATCCACCGGGACGCTGAGCACCAGTGAATCGTTATGGCCTGCTGGCAAATAGCGCGGTTGAGATGCCATACCTAGACCAAGGGTCTATGCGATCATGCACTAGACGCCAATGATGCATTTAAAAGTTAGATGGTTGGTAACACCAGACGTTTTAAGCAGCATCACCAAGCTGCCTGCACTGAACTTGATGGCGAAGTGGCTTTATTTCAAAGCAACACCTGCGAGTATCTTGTTCTCAACGAGACAGGTTCAGCCATTTGGAATGCACTGAAAGTTCAGCCAACGCTGGTTGAACTCTGCAAGCATTTAGAGGGTGAATATGAAGTCACTCCGGATGAATGCAAGACCTCTGTTGAAGCATGGCTGGAAGCTGCCTTGGAAAAGAAAGTGATTGCCGTAGTTGATGATTAAAATGAGAAGTATGTTTTGAGCTTTCTAACCCAAATTTCACCACCGAGTTGATTTCCTCCAAGCATTTGGAACCCAAGGCGTGCAAAATAACGCCGCATGAAGGCCTTTTGTAAGCCAGGATTAATGTTTTCAGCCAGCAATACTTTTGCTCGATGATCACGTTTCCCTGCATCACGATCAAACCCGTGAAGAAACGCTCTAAACAGTTGATTCGCTAAACGTGGCTGCCTGGATTCTGGGACGATATACATGCGTTGAAAGTAGGCGTGGGTTCCGAGCTCTAGCGAGCCATCTAGCTCTCTTAACACAACAAACACAATGCCATTAATCGCGCCTGATTGATCACGTGAAAGTGCAGCTGGCTGACGCGATATAGGCTTTTTAAATAGATCCATTTGCTTTAAGCCATGGCTGTTTCTTGATGCAACTCTGAACGAACTCAATTCTTCTTGATATGCATTAGTATACAGGCCCCAGAAAGCTCTCAACTCGCGCCTTAGCTGATCATTCACCTCTCCAAATACAAATTCAATACGAAGATTAGTCAACTTCTGGACCCTCATATTGAAAGCGCTTCATCACCTCAGACAATCCCTTTACGAGTCGTTGTCGCTGCACATTTGAAAGCCGATCTGCGCCTTCTCCTGTCCGACCTGAGCGAAAGAAACGCTCACAACCGGCAGGCTTTTCTGCAAAGCCATCCAGATCTTCCTCAAGTTTCTTGAGTTTCTCAATAGAGGTGTTTTCTAGTGCTTGATCAATAAGATGAGCCTCGCTAGGCAGGCCCAGAAAGGTTGCTAATTCTGTAAATGTTTCTGACCCTTTTGCCAACATATCCTCATAGCGCATTATCAAAACTGGTAGTTGAGTTTGATCGACCCATGAGCGCACATGTTGATCCCAGCGGCCCATGTGCTGGCGTACTTGATGGCCGCCAAAGTGTTCACCTGGCATCAGCGCTGCACTTGGATCCAGCAAAAAATCAACACATCGATCCAGAGGCCATGAGAAGAAGTGGCCGAGTGATACGGCCACATCCTCTGGGTGGCGCAGGATATAAACAACTCCTGAGCAACCTGTCGTACTCACCACCGGACGTCCACGGGAATCGCGAGACTGGAATGCATCATGCACTTTGTGAAAGCGCTCCCCTTCTGCGAATAGCCATGCACTGGCGCCAGCACGTCCGCGCAAGGGATCGAGTTCGCAAAAACTCAGATCACAACTGTTAACTCCTAATTGATCATCCAGCCAGAGCCTGGATGAGGCAATCGCTCCAGTTTCAATATCTTGATTAAGGTTTAATTCTTCTCTAAGATTGTCTCCTGCCAGCCTCATCAATTCAGTAATAAAAACCCGACACCAGGTGTTGCCTGATTTTGGATACGAGGCTAGATACCAGTAGCTGTGATCTTCAGTCATTGCTTGCGTCCTCTTCTATAGCTTCTTTGCGCTGTTGCATTGATTCGGGTTGCATCAGATTCACCTTCTTCAGGCTTTCGGCCATCGCTCTGATTCCATCTGGAACGATCAAGGCATGCAACGGCACCGTTCGAGCCAGTCCAGCTGCCTGCATAAACATCTGCGCTTCTGCATCCATACCTCGATACATCCTGGCGTGAAAGGCTTGGTTGCGCAGGCGCAATAAGGCATTTGTTTGTGAAAAATTGCGTGAAGCCTTGAGAGAGATTTTCTCCTTGTCATCTCCTACCTCAATATCATTTTCTTTACCCGAATCCTCTTTGGCGCGATTTAAGCTATAGATCAGCCTTAATGGTGTTGGCTGTGGCATGCAAGTCAAATCTTGCGCCATTAATGCATATCGCTTGAGTCCCTTTCGTACAGGTGGTAACTGCGCCCAATTCAAATCCACAGCCACAGCTGCGTCATGCCAAAGCTTGAGTTGATGTATCCCTGGCTGAACCAACCCATCAGAGCTCACGGCAACGAGCTCACTGCTAAGTAAACGCCAACCTTCTTGAAGCAAGCACCAGGCCAGGGTGGACTTACCAGCAGCTGGATGGCCTAAAAGCAGGATTGCCTCACCATCCCGCTCGAGCGCTGTTCCATGCAAAACCAAACCACCACGCTGAATTGCTAAAGCGCCAAGACCACTGGTGACAGCAAACGTGCGGATGTCGCGATCGCTGACGCTGTCGTCCCAGCGCTGCCATTCCAAACGCTCACCGCCAGTGGCACGAAACCAACCAATCCCTTCAAATTCCAGACGCCATTCCTGAGGCGCCAACTGCAACATTGGCGTGCTGTGAGGGCTGGGCTGTAGAGCTGGCCACTGCCGGTGATCAGCTTCCACCAGTTCCACCAGCGGTTCACGTTCGGTGAGAACTGCATCGGCTGGCATCAACTCCGGCAATGCCAACGACGACGACAGCAGCATGCCGAAAGCTTGATAGGCCTCAGGAGACGCTGCAGGCATCAGCTGACGTGCTCGCGTTGTGAGATCAATGCTCCCAACTCTGCGCGATCTAATCCAGCCATCAGAGCCAGCAATAACAGCACTCGCGCTTTCTGGGGGCTGAGCCGCCCGGCGGGCAAAAGGCCAAGGCGGGCAAATTGCTCATCACGATGCACGGGCCCAGAACCACAGCGATTCGCCCTGAGCATGAGCGGCAGCGGCCCTGGCCAGTTTTCAAGAGCGCAGCGTTCAAGCGCCGACAGCTGGCCAGCCCCAGTGCCCGTGAACACCAGACCCCGTATTCCGGCCGAAAGCAGGGCAGGAATCAGGGCCGACGGAGGCTCGACGCAACCATGCAGGATCGCCACCTGGGGCCAGGGCTCGTCAAGCTGAAGGCCTGAGAAAGGAACAGGACGTGCTGGCTGCGCTGGAGGCAAGTGCACGCCCGCATCATCCACCCAACCCAAGGGGCCAAAACCAGGGCTTTCAAAGGCACCAACCCCCTGAGTGGCGACCTTTGTGACCTCGCGAGCTGCATGGATCCAGCCATCCATCACCACAAGCACCCCGTGCCCACGGGACTCCGGCGCTCTGGCCACCTGCATGGCCTGAAACAGATTGAGCGGACCATCAGCACTCAGCGCCGTTGCAGGCCGCATCGCCCCCACCAGCACCACCGGCCGCGGGTCATCGATCAGCAGCTGCAACAGCCAGGCTGTTTCCTCCAGCGTGTTGGTGCCATGGGTGATCACCACCCCCGCCAGATCGGGATCGACGGTCAACGCCTCGCGGATGCGCGCCACCAATCGGTGCCAGTGATCGAACGTCAGATCAGCACTGTCGACGTTGGCGATCTGCTCCACCTCAATCTCAGCAAGCTGCTGCAGCTGCGGAACGGACTGCAGCATGTCCTCAGCAGCAATGACGCCTGCTGAGTAGTGATTCAGGGAGGTCACGTCACTCGCACGTCCGGCGATGGTGCCACCGGTGGCGAGCAGCAACAACCGGGGTAAGCCAGATCCGCTCACATCCGCTCCAGAGTGGCAATCCCGAGCAGGCCGAGCCCTGTTTTCAGAGTGTCGGCAGTGAGGCGACAGAGGGCCAGCCGTGACGGCAAAGCGTCTGGGCCTGCCTTGAGCACCGGCACCTGGTCATAAAAACGATTGAACACCTGGCTGAGCTCAAACAGATAGCTGCAGAGACGATTGGGGAGCAACTCCTCCTCCACCTCGGCGATCACAGCATCGAACTTGAGGAGTTCACGCACCAGCGCCCACTCCTGAGGCTCACTGAACTGCAGCTGAGCCGTTGAGACATCCAGATCACCACCCTTGCGGGCGATGCCGGCAATCCGCACCAGCGCATAGAGAAGGTAGGGAGCTGTGTTGCCCTGGAGGGCCAGCATGCGATCAAACGAGAACTGGTAGTTGGTAATCCGGTTCTGACTGAGGTCGGCATATTTCACCGCTGCCAGGCCGACGGTGCTGGCCACATGGTTGATGAAGTCTTCAGGTTCACTGCGCTCTTCCTCCTGGAGGCGCGAACGCAGGTCCGCTTCAGCGCGCTCTTCCGCCTCATCCAGCAGATCGCGAAGACGCACGGTGTCACCGGCCCGGGTCTTGAGCTTCTTGCCGTCTTCTCCCTGCACCAACCCGAAGGGCACATGCTCCAGTCGAGAGCCGTCGGGAATCCAACCGGCCCGCTCGGCCACCTGGAACACTCCCGCAAAGTGATTGGCCTGACCGGAATCGGTCACGTAGATCACCCGGCGGGCTGCATCACCATCGGGAGCCGCCGCGAACCGGTAACGAATCGCCGCGAGATCGGTGGTGGCGTAATTGAAGCCCCCATCACTCTTTTGCACAATCACCGGCAGCGGCTTGCCGTCCTTGCCGCTGACCCCTTCCAGGAAGACGCACTCTGCCCCGTCGTCGGTGACCAGCAGACCGACCTGCTTCAGCCCATCGATCACCGCAGGCAGGAAGGGGTTGTAGAACGACTCACCTCGTTCGCTGAGGCGGATGTCGAGCCGGTCGTAGATCTTCTGGAACTCGCGCCGCGACTGGTCACACAGGAGCCCCCAGGCTTTGAGCGACAGAGGATCGCCTCCCTGCAGCTTCACCACTTCCTCGCGGGATGTGGTCTGAAACGCCTCGTCATCATCAAAGCGTTTTTTGGCCTCCCTGTAGAAGGCAACGAGATCACCGAGGTCGATGGCATCGGCGGTCTCGAGAGCATCGGGGGCCACCTGCTTGAGATGGGTGATCAGCATCCCGAACTGGGTTCCCCAGTCGCCTACATGGTTCAGCCGTAGCACCGGGTGCCCACGGAACTCCAGCACTCGCGCTAACGAGTCACCGATGATCGTGGAGCGCAGATGGCCCACATGCATCTCCTTGGCGATGTTGGGACTGGAGAAGTCCACCACCACCGGCGCTGAATCCTTGACGGGCGGAACGCCAAGCCGCTCATCACCCAGCCGGGAGGCCACCTCAGCAGCAAGACGCTCCGCTCGGATGGTGAGGTTGATGAAACCAGGACCGGCAATCTGGGGCTCGAGGCAAAGCTCAGTGAAAGTAGGGTCGTTCTGCAGCTGCTCAACGATGGCCGTCGCGATCTGACGCGGCGCCTGCTTCAGCGGCTTGGCCAGTGGCAGAGCACCGTTGGCCTGAAAGTCGCCGAATTCCGGCTTGCTCGCTGGCGCCAACTGGGGATCCAAGCCAGCCTCCCCCGCTTCAGTCCAGGCCTCGGGGAACGCCCGTTGCATCGCACCGCGCAACTGTGTTTCAAGGGCGTTGGCAATGCGGAGCATGGACGGATCAACGAGCTTGGCAAGCCCTGATCATCTCCCGGCAGGTGCGAAACGCATACTCAAATCCAGCCAGCGACTCCGCGTAACCGGAGCGCTGGTGGAGATCAAATCAATGCCTGTGGTGGCATAGGCACGCAAATCCCCGGGCTGGATTCCAGAGGCTTCCAGAATCACAGCCCCGGAAGCAGTCCGCTCCACCGCCAGCTGGCGCAACCTGGGCACCAGGCTGCTGAGCTGCTCAGGCGTGAACTCATCCAGCAGCACAGCATCAGCTCCGGCAATCACGGCCTTCGAGGCTTCCTGCTCGGTTTCCGCTTCCACAATCACCCTCGCCGGCCATGGAGCTGAAGCCCGCACAGCAGCAATCGCCGCTTCAATGCCACCCGCCCAGGCCAGATGGTTTTCCTTGAGCATGGCGGCATCATCCAGACCGAGTCGGTGATTGACGCCCCCACCGATGCGTACGGCGTACTTCTCAAGTTCACGCAGTCCTGGCGTGGTCTTGCGCGTGTCGGCCAGGCGCACTCCGCTTCCCTGCAGTTCTCTCACCAGGGCCGCTGTGGCCGTGGCGATACCGGAGAGACGCATCGCCAGATTCAGCGCCGTCCGTTCAGCACCCACCAGGGCAGTGGCCTGACCGTCGAGACGTAACAGGGTGTCACCGGGTTGCACCACAGCACCATCGACAATCAGACACTCCGCCTCGAGCTGGGGATCCAACAGGCGAAATAACTGCAGAGCAAGGCTGCCACCACAGAACACACCCTCTTGCTTCGCGATCCAGCTCGCCTGAGCACGCCGTCCGCTGAGGGACGGTGCGGTGAGATCGCCGCGGCCAAGATCCTCTGCCAGCCAGTGCTGAAGTTGCGCCTGAAGCCGTGGGGTCGTTAGGGGCTGCTCAACGTTCATCACTGCGGAACCGCCCGCTCATAGGCCTAGATCCATCATGCGGGCACGACTGTTCGGACGAGACCCACAGCGCTTCATTTGCCAACGTCATTTGCCAATGCAAAAGCGGGAAAAAATACGATCCAGCACCGATTCCGTGAGCTCTTCTCCCGTGATCTCGCCAAGGCTGTGAATGGCCTCACGCAGGTCAATCGTCCAAAAATCCCAGGGCAATCCATCGGCGGCAACCTGCTCACTGCGATCAAGGGCAGCGGCCGCCAGCCGTGCCAGGTCAGCCTGTCGTTGATTGAGAGCCAGCAGCAGGGAGCCGTCGCTAACGGCGCCGCAACGCTCCAGAAGAGCCTGGACGAGCTGCGCTTCCCCAGCCCCAGTGACCGCCGACAAATGCACATCGGCGGGAGCCTCAGCATTGCTGAGATCAGCCTTATTTCCGACCAGCAGATGGGGCACATCAGCTGGGATCTGCTCACGCAGCAGCTGATCCTCAGCGGTCCAACCATCAGCGAGATCAAACAACAGCACGACCAGGTCGGCACTGGCCAAAGCGTCGTGGCTTCGGGCGATGCCCAACTGCTCCACGGCATCATTGGTGCTGCGGATGCCGGCGGTGTCGAGCAGGGTGATCGGAACACCCTCCAGCACGATTTCGCTTTCCAGCAGATCTCTTGTGGTGCCAGGTAAATCGGTGACGATGGCTCGCTCCCGCCGACTCAGCAGATTCAGAAGTGAGCTCTTGCCGACGTTGGGCCTGCCGACGAGCGCCACCCGCAGCCCCTGACGCAGGGCGACAGTGCGCTCCCCATCCGCCACAAGTTGCAGCAGATCGTCTCGAACCGACTGCAAAGCCTTCAGCAAGGCCGGGCCATCGAGAACTGGGAGATCATCTTCGAAATCCACCCGGGCCTCCAGCTCACTGAGCTGATCCAGCAGTCGTTCGCGCAACAGCTGGATTCGGCGCTGGATGCCACCATCCACCCCTGTCATCGCCAGCTGGGCAGCACGCTGACTGCGAGCAGCCACCAGATCACCGATGGCCTCAGCACGCGTGAGATCGAGGCGCCCGTTCAGGACGGCTCTCTGACTGAATTCACCGGCCAATGCTCGGCGAATTCCAGGCTGCTCGAGCACACGGGCCATCACCCGCTGCACAGCCATCACGCCGCCATGGCAATGGATTTCCACCACATCTTCAGCGGTGAAACTACGCGGCGCCAACATCAACAGCACCAGCACTTCATCGAGGCGCTCCACTCCATCGGCTGCCATCACGTGGCCGTAGAGCACTCGATGGCTCTCCCACAGCTGTTCACCAGGAAAGCAGGTGACCTCACGCACAGCCTGTTGCGCATCAGGGCCTGACAGGCGGATCACCGCGATGCCGCCCTGCCCGGGTGCCACTGCCGTGGCCACGGCAGCAATCGTTTGCCTCTCCAGGTTGATCTCCTGCATCGCAGTGCTGCAACAGCCCCTACCCCAGTCCCTACGATCACATCTTCAATGCCATGCGAGAACCGCCGACACTCCCATGGGCCGGATGCTGAGGAAGGCACATCGACGCCTGCAGAGAAGTCTGCAATGGATCTGGCAACAGGAAGGCACTCCAGGACAGCGCGCCCGTGGGCTTGCAGCCGGCATCTTCTGTGGCTGCTTTCCAATCTTCGGTTTGCAGACACTGGTGGGAATCGCACTGGCCAGTGTGGTGCGCGGGAACCATTTGCTGGCAGCCGCCGGCACCTGGATCAGCAATCCCTTCACCTATCTACCGCTCTACTGGTTCAACTACCGGATCGGGGCACTGCTGCTCGGCCCGGGTCGCGAATGGCCAGGCTTCGATGCCCTTCACCTCGATGGCTTCAGCCAGTTGGGCTGGAGCGTGATCAGCCGTTTGCTGCTGGGCTCCAGCATCACGGGGGCGGTCTGCGCGGCACTGGGCTGGTGGCTCAGCCTGAGTTGGCTCCTACAGCAAGAGCGCAAATCCTGAATCTTGTCCGTTGAATCATCAAAAACACGATCACGCCCGGTCAGCAACAGTTTCAAGGTCATCCAATTCGTGGACGCGATCACTGGGGTCATACCCAGGTTCCGAACATCTAAGTCAACGGCTCAAAGAACTAATCATTCAGAACTGACTTCACCAGTTGCGAGAAACACGCCAACCAACGCCCAGGCATCGGGATCATTAATGAGGGCATCAGCATTCGCGAGTGTTCTCAGAGCAGCATCGAGTTCATCACCTTGAAGGAGAAGTCGCTTGAAACCAAGAGTGATCTCGAGGAATGCCCGCATCCCCAACTGACGCGAGGAGATCGTCTCGACATTCAGTTGAACATTGACGAATCCAGACTGCTCCATCAACAATCCGAGCTCGCGGCCGATGCGTCTGTTCCCTCCCAGTGCGGCCTGAGCTCGAGCGGCAGCTTGGGTGAAAGCAGGAAAACCGTCAGGTTCCGGGACCAAAGTGAGCCAATCATCATCGATATCCATGATGCAAAGGCGACCCCCGGGTTTCAGCAGTCTCCGCACCTGATCGAGTGCCCTGATCGGTTGATCAAGATGCTGAAACAGCAGCCGGGCATAGATGAAATCGAAACTGGCTGCTGGCAGCGGAGGTTGATAGACATCACCCCGCACAAAATCAATGGCCTTCAAGCCAACGGCAGCTGCTTCAGTCTTGGCTTGTTCCAGCAGTGCCTCATTGAGATCCATGGCGGTGACACGACAGGATGGGTGACTCTCAGCGATCAAACGCGTAATCACTCCAGGGCCACAGGCAAGATCGAGCACATCAAGACCGTCCTTTAAGCCCATGCGGCGAAGCAGCTGAAGCTCAAGCTCAGCCGATCGCCGAGCCTGCAACTGCAAGCGCTCGAGTTCTCCACTTTCCACTCCCAGTGAAGCGAAGTCGTAGGAACCAGCGGAGGAATCAGAACTCATCGCCATACATGAACTCAGAGGGATTGACTGAGCTGCCATAAACGATCTGTCGTTGTCGACAGACGCTCTGAAAGCACTATCGACAAATTACGCAGCATCAACGCTGCCGTCTCGGGATGTGATCTGATTGCACGACGCAGAAAGGGCTGAGTCAGCACCAAGACCCGCAGTGAAGTGACTGCCACGACATCAGCACTGCGACGCTGACGGCCGAGAAAACCCATCTCCCCAAAGACTGAACCGGTCCGAATCAGAGCAAGTGAAAGGCGCTCCCCGTTGTCCTTCTGACGCCAGACCTCAGCGACCCCATCCAACACAACGAATAAATCCTGATGGGGATCTCCCTGCCTCACTAAATGATCACCGGCCTGGCATGACAAAACAGTGCCCGTTTTCAACAGGGCTCTGACCTGTTCATCCTGCATACCCTGAAAAAGAGCAATCTCCTGGTTCTGATCGCACAGAGCGGCGCCCACATCACCCCAGAATTGCTTCGGCTCCACCAACCGGTGATTCAACCCCGGATACGTCGCACAAAGCCTCGATAAGAAGACCCCATCACCCCAGCGATCATCAGCAACTCGAGCATGGGGATGACGCATCAGAGGAGAGCGACTGATCTTCAGGTGTGAGACATCGTTGAGAGCCAGCAACATCGGCACCTGATAGCCAATCCCTGGCCAATCAGCCCCTGAGCAGAAACGCCGGTACCCCAATTGCTCATACAACTCCACCAAGCCTGGATTGGCGTGACAGGCATCCAAACGGATTCCCTCCTGGATGGCATCTCCATAACAGCGATTGAAGAGCAATCCCAGCGCCGTTCCACCCCGACATGCCGCCTGAAGCATCAATCTCGAGGTGTAGGAGATCGACTTCCAAGAGACATGCTCGAGCACAGGCAGCAAAGCCTTGGCCATCACTCCAAGCTGACTGTCGGGATCATCGAGATCACCAAGCAGATTCAGCCGCAGCGTGCCAACCAACTTGCCCTCAGAATTGCGAAGGCCATACAAGCGAGCCGCTGGATCGAGAGAATCGCGAATCAAGCGATGGCAATGATCCGCTTCCGGCGGAGACTTTCCCATCTCCTCCACATAAATTTCATATCGCAACGCGAAAATCTCTTCCCGCTCCTCCTGAGACTGCGCCAACACGACACGGACCTTCCCAGGGTCGTTCATGGCCTCGCGGTCTTCACTGACCGGTTCGTGCAATGTCGATCACATCCGCCATCGAACGGATCTGGTGCATGGTGCGCTGCAACTGCTCGGCACTGGCCAGCTCCAGAAGCAGATCAATGCGTGCCGGCTTTCCATAGCTAGTTTTGACGCGGGCATCACTGACATTGATGCGTCCATCGGAAAGCCGCATCAGGATGTCCTTGAGAATCCCGACACGATCGATGACCTCAATACGCAGCTGAGCGGGGAAGCGTTGGCTTCTGGTCGCCAAGGCCGGATTCCAGCGCACAGGCAATCGCCGTTCACTTGGAATCGCCTCCACATTGGAGCAGTCCTGGCGATGCACGGTGATGCCATGGTTGCCGAGGGCAACCGTACCCAGAATCGCCTCACCGGGGAGAGGGCTGCAACAACCACCAAGGCGGTAGTCGAGGCCCTCCACACCAAGGATTGGATCCTGCTGATCATGGCTAGGACGTGGAGTGCCGGTTTCCGCCTGCTGCACAAGCTGGCGGGCGACGTCTTCGTTACTGAGCGGTGGCTCCGTGATGGTGGCCTGCAGACGAATCTCCTCTCGCAGCCGGTTGAGCACCTGATGCAGGGTGACAGCTCCGAAGCCGAGGGCCGCGAGCAGATCCTCGGTGCTGAGCAGATTGCAACGCTCGGCCACACGCGTCATCGCATCACTGCTGAGCAGAGCATCAAAACCGCTGCGGCCCAGCTCCCGTTCGAGCAGATCCTTGCCGCGCTCGATCGTTTCATCCCGATGGCTGCGTTTGTACCACTGGCGGATGCGATTGCGCGCCGTGGGTGTCGCCACAAAATTGAGCCAATCAAGGCTGGGGTGTGCCGTCTTGCTCATGAGCACATTCACAAAGTCACCGTTCTGGAGCGGCGTCGACAGAGGAGAGAGCCGATCGTTAATGCGCACGCCATGGCAGTGATTACCCACTTCCGAGTGGATGCGATAGGCAAAATCCACGGCCGTCGAACCCTTGCGCAAACCCAGTACGTCGCCTTTGGGGGTGAAGACGAACACCTCTTCATCGAAGAGATCTTCCTTGATTGAGGCGAGGTAGTCATTGTGGTCGTCAGCTCCCCCCTCCTGCTGCCAGTCAACAAGCTGCCGCAACCAGTTGAAGCGTTCCATATCTCCACCGGCGGCTGGGGAGCCACCCTCCTTGTATTTCCAATGCGCGGCAATTCCGAACTCCGCCACCCGGTGCATTTCAAGCGTTCGGATCTGCACTTCGATCGGACGATGGCGTCCGATCACAGCCGTATGCAACGACTGATAGCCATTGGGCTTGGGCAGGCCGATGTAGTCCTTAAAGCGACCGGGAATGGGACGGAAGGTGTCGTGGACAACCGCAAGAGCCCTGTAGCAGGCCTCAACGCTGGGGGTAAGGATTCTCAGGGCCGCCACGTCGTAGATCTCGTGGAAGGCTTTTTGCTGTCGCTGCATCTTGGTCCAGATGCCAAAGAGATGCTTGGGCCGGCCGCTGACCTCACAGTTCTCAAGCCCGACAGCCGCCAGTCGATCACTGAGCAACTGAACGGTGACCCCTAAACGATCCTCACGCTCGCTGCGCTTGGTCGCAACTTCCTGCTGAATCTCCCTGAAGGCATCCGGCTCGAGCAATTTGAAGGACAGATCCTCCAGCTCCCATTTGAAGCGGCCGATGCCAAGCCGATTGGCCAAAGGTGCATAAATCTCCCGCGTTTCCCGGGCAATGCGCTGACGCTTTTCCTCCCGCAACGCCCCAAGCGTGCGCATGTTGTGCAACCGATCCGCAAGCTTCACCAGCACGACTCGGATATCACTGGCCATCGCCAGAAACATCTTGCGCAGGTTTTCAGCCTGAGCCTCGGTGCGATTAGTGAAGTGAAGACCCCCAAGCTTGGTGACCCCCTCCACCAGTTCCCGGACCTCCGGTCCGAAATGACTCTCCAGCTGCTCTGGGGTGACATCCGTGTCCTCCACCACGTCGTGGAGGAATCCGGCAGCGATCACACTGGCGCTGGCACCAATATCCCTGAGCAGATCGGCCACCGCCACCGGATGGACGATGTAGGGGTCCCCGCTGGCTCGGAACTGGCCCTCGTGCAGCTGAAAAGCGAAATCAAACGCCGCCGCCAGCAGAGCCTCTGAATCGGTGGGGCAGCTGTGACCGATCCCTGGTGGCACGTGATCGATGCACTCACGCAACCAGGGAGGCAGATCAATGCCGTAGTCGTCCGCTGTGCGGATGGGACGGTCCCTCAAAGCCACAAGACCACAAGCCGGTGCAGCAGATCCGTTCCGGATCTGCACTGCAACCGTCTCGGAGGTGGCGTTGAGCATCCGACCCAACAGGTGAATCCATGGTATGTAGCCATGAGCGCCTGCGCTTCGATTGCCATGACAACTGCGCCAGGGACTGTGCTGGAACTCGACCAGTTCCGGCTGCGTTACCCCGGCAGCCAGGTGTGGACTCTTGATGGGCTTGACCTGCGTTTGCGCCCGGGCGAACGCCTGGCCTTGGTGGGGCCCTCCGGCTGCGGCAAGAGCACGGTGGCCAGGGCAGCGCTGCAACTGCTGCCCCCAGGCAGCAGTTGCGAAGGAGGACTCACCCTGAACGGTCACGATCCCCGCAGCCTGACCCTTGCCGATCTGAGGAGATTGCGCGGTGAATCGGTGGGACTGGTGTTTCAGGATCCGATGACACGCCTGAATCCACTGATGACCGTGGGAGGTCACCTACTGGACACCCTGCGTGCCCACAGGCCAGACATGAACGATGCAGAACGTCTCCAGCGAGCCGAAGAGTTGCTGGAGCAGGTGGGCATCGGCGCCACTCGCTTCCGCGCCTACCCACACGAGTTCAGCGGCGGCATGCGCCAGCGCCTGGCCATCGCACTGGCCATCGCCCTCAGCCCTCCGCTGGTGATCGCTGACGAACCCACCACAAGCCTGGATGTGGCCGTGGCAGGTCAGGTGATGGCTGCTCTAAGAACGCTGTGCGAGGAACTTGGCAGCGCTTTGTTGCTGATCACCCACGATCTGGCCATGGCCCATCGCTGGTGCGAACGCATGGCTGTGCTGGACGGCGGTCGCGTCGTGGAGATCAACCGCAGCGATGTGGTTCTGACCTATCCCAGCTCCAGAGTGGGACAACGGCTGCTTGCGGCTGCACGAGCAAGAGAGGGGGGCAGCACACCTGAAGCACCCGACGCCGACACGGTGCTGGCTGTGCAGGAACTGCGCTGCTGGCACAACCTGGGTGGTCCACCCTGGAATCCAACCTGGCTGAAGGCGGTTGATGGCATCAGCTTCCAGTTGCGAGCTGGCGAAACCCTGGGAGTGGTGGGAGGTTCTGGCTGTGGCAAAAGCACCCTTTGCCGAGCCCTGATGGGACTCACGCCGATACGTGGCGGCAGGGTACAGCTACTCGGTAAGGACCTACTGAAGCTGCGGGGACGTGAGGCTCGTCAAGTGCGACGAACCATTCAGATGGTGTTCCAAGACCCCCTGGCCTGCCTGAATCCAGCCATGTCGGTGCTGGATGCCATCGTCGATCCACTGCTTATCCACAATCTGGCCTCACCAGCAGCAGCTCGTGAACAGGGCCGTCAGCTGATGGAGCGAGTCGGTCTTGGACCAGCAGATCGTTACCAAAACCGTCTTCCCCGACAGCTTTCCGGAGGCCAGCAGCAACGGGTGGCCATTGCCCGCGCTCTGGCGCTGAAACCGAAGGTGCTGATCTGTGATGAAAGCGTGAGCATGCTTGATGCCGAAATCCAAGCTGAGGTTCTGGCACTGCTTCGCCAGCTGCAGCATGAACTCGGGCTGGCCATGATTTTCATCACCCATGACCTTTCAGTGGCCAGTGGCTTCTGCCATCGACTGATCGTGCTCAACAAGGGGCACGTCGTGGAAGAAGGGCCCGGTGACCAACTGCTGCATCAACCGCAGGCCGAGATCACGCGAACACTCGTTGAAGCCTGTCCTCGATTGCCAAGTTGATGTTATGCCCCAAAACGGAAGTGAAACCAGTGATCTTGAAAAAGCACGCAGGATTCGTTCACTGATCCACGATCAAGATTTACTCATCTGCCTCTACCCACATCTTTTTGCAGTTGAGCAAATGCTGCGACTTTCAGGGATGCAAAGCAAAAAAATCAGGCGCTTTTATAACTCCAGAGCTGAAGCGATGATTTATCTGAAGAACGTCAAGTCCCCTCACTGGCTTCTCGTGTCCGAACAACTCAGTGACGGAAGCGGACTGGACTTGCTGCGTGACTGCAAACGCTTCCATATCAGCCATCGCACACTGCTCCTCATCAACCGTCAAGGCAAAAGCAGCTTGCGAATTGCCCGAGGACTGAACGTGGATGCAATCCTGAATGAACGGAGTGTGGAACAACGCTCCGGAGCGTTGATAAACGCTCTGACTTCCATGAAACAAGGCAAACATTATGAGGATCCAAGTCTCCTTAAGGGGGAAGGAATTCTTGCCCGGGAGAAGGCCAAAGTGCTTTCAGAACGCCAGCTTGAAATTCTCGCCTTGGTCGCCGAAGGGCTGAGCAATCGTCAAATCGCTGATCAGCTCAACATCTCCGTCAACACTGCTCGCGATCACTTCAGTGAGATCCTCACGCGCCTGGAAGTCAGCAACAGAGCCAGTGCCGTCTCCGCAGCATTAAGGCTCGGGCTCATTTCCTAACCCGCGCTCCGGAAAACCCCCCATTTGCAGGATTGGCGTGCATACGGTTTCAGCCGTGAATGGAACAACCAAGGCAGCGACCGACCTGCTTTCCCTCAACACGAAATGATTCGGACATATCCCGACTTTCGTGAGACAGATCTGAATCACATCTCGTCGCTGCACTGGATCTGTACCTCTCATTCATGACATGACACCATCTGAGTCACTGCAGGTATCAATCGGTGGGGACATTTGGTGGGGCGGCTTCACTGCCGACCTGGCCATCACCAATTCAAGCGATCAGGCTCTTGAAGACTGGACCATCAGCTTCACCAGTCGCCATCAACTCGATCCCAATGCCTGGGGAGTCGCTCTCGAAAGCGAAACCTTGGAGAATGGACTGACCCGCTACACCCTCACAGGAGCGGATTGGGGCAGTGGCATTCCAGCAGGCGGAACCATCAATGTTGGCTTCAACGGAACGCAGGGCATTGACCTTGGAAGCGATGGCAGCCTGACCGAACAGATGCTGGTTTCAGAGGCTGGCTTGAACTCCAGCACCAGCGCAGACTCCAATCCCGACTCCTCCATGACCATGGACGGAATGTCGATGAGCGAAATGTCGATGAACGCGGCCGGAATGGACGACCAGGCCGGCCACGATCACTCCATGCATAAGCACGCCACCACAGCAGGGAATTACACCGATATCAACAGCTGGGGAAACTTCCACGGCTCCAATCACAATTCCGAGCACAACGAACTGGTCGGAGGCCGCACAGCCATCACGACCGAAGCCTTGGAGGCCTACAACGGCTTACGTGCTTTCGCAGGACTTGAATCTGTGGAGATTGAAGCCGTTGGCGAATGGGCTTTTGCCAACGGCCTGACCAACAATTCTCAGGCCTGGGGCAATGACACCAAGGGGGTCGGCCTTTGGTATGCCATGCAGGGAGCCAAGGTGGGCTGGATTGCAGATCAGGCCTATAACCCTCAGATCCTCGCGGACATCCAACGAACAGCACGACTGGGATCCCAAGACGACGTCATGGGAATGGTTCGTGAGTTTGGCCACGAGGGATTTGCCGACTACATCGAGCAGACCGGGCTGAAGGAAGCTTTCATCAGTACCTTAAAAATGGAGCCCCATTACGGGGGATGGATGCATGGCCGCACCCATGGATTTTTAGACATTGAAGGTGTGGCGATTGCCCACGACATCAATCACCTCACTGTTCTGGGATGGGATCAGGACCAACCCTTCATGAATGACACCTTTGATTGGCCGCAATGGCCAGCACTGGATGTTTCTGACCCCACGGTGATCAACTACTACCAGGGAATTGTCTCTCTAGGTGATCCACTAGCGCAGAATCTCGAAGCGTTGTCCAGCCCTGGTGTCATCAGCACAGAGCCACAACCCGTTCCTTCCCAAGGACCAATTCTCCCCGAAATACAACCAGAAGAGACCGATCTTTTAACAGGCAAAGCTCTCGGTGTTGAAGTGAGTGGCGATCTTTGGTGGGGTGGATTCACAGCCTCCCTCACGGTGACGAATCCGAGCGAGCAGCAACTTGATAACTGGTCGGTGAATTTCAACAGCAACCACAGGTTCTATGGCGAATCCTGGGGAGTCGACGTGGCAACTGAGCAGTTGGATGGAGAGCTCTATCGCTACGAACTGTCCGGAGCGGATTGGGGCTCGTCCATTGGTGCAGGCCAGTCCATGACCGTTGGATTCAATGCCCTCGCAGGCACGGAGCTGGGACGTGACGGAGCGCTCAACGAAGCCATGCTGCTGGCTGCAGGTAGCGAAATCACACAGATCTGAGCAAGACGGCCAAACGGCAAAGAGTCGGGCGTCTGAATCATCCTTGGCCGTGCCTAATGGATGATTCAGACCACTGGGCAAAGGCAAACAGAGCAAAAAGCGCATCGTGGTTTTGACTAGTCACCAGTGCAATGTGGCCTTTGATGTCGAGACGACTAAGAACCGTCCTGATACTGAGCCTGGGTACTCTCTGGGGTTGTGCGATGGGCGGTCTGCAGCACCCGTCCCACGCCAACAACGAGATCACGGATGCTCAGGATCCTGTGGACGTGATCTGGTTTCCCAATCCTCCCTATGCCGTCAACCGCAAAGGCGTTCCTGCAGGGTTTGAGATTGATCTTTGGCGCATGATCGCCGAAACACGCCAGATTCCCTACCGCATTCGCAAGGCAGACAGCTTTGAAGAACTGCTGACAGCCATCCAAACCAACCAAGCCGATCTGGCCATTTCCGGTGTACTGATTAACGAAAATCGCAGCAAACAATTTCGGTTTTCCTTTCCCACTGCCAGCAGCGACCTGAAGATCTACACCCTGGATAACCAGGAGCCAACCGCCATCAAAATGTTGCGCATTTTGTTATCACAACAGGTGCTGTTGATCTTCCTGGGACTAGCACTAATCGCCTGCATCTTCGCCCTACCGGTTTGGTTCGTAGAGCGGAAAAGACCTGATCTTGCGGATAAGCGCAAGCGACACCAACTGATCTTCATCCTTCAAAAGACCCTGCTGCTATCAACTGATCACACACGACATACCCGCACCCGCTTGATCTCTATCGGCTCCCTGTTCGCAAGAGTTCTGCTCACGGCCTATTTCACGTCATTCATCCTCAAAGTCGCCACCAACGAAACGAATGCCAACAGCGGAGATCAGATGGAAGACCTGAACCTCGAGATCCTGAAGAACAACACATTTGCTGCCATCCCTGGATACATCCAGACGTCAATCCTGAAAAGCAGTGGTGCAAAAACAGTGGATTGCGACGTTGCGGAAACCTGCATCAAGCTTCTGCAGTCTGGGAAGGCCGATGCCATTCTTGACGACATGTTGACGATGCGTTCAGTCTTGAAAACCATGCCTGCAGAGCCGAAGGTGACAGCGGCATCAGAAAAACTGATGACCCTATTCATGGCCTTCGCCATCTCCGATCAATTCGGCAAGGATCCACGATCCCGTGAGATCAACGATGGTATTGCGCGCAGCTATTACGACGGAAGCCACGCCAAACTCAGCCGAATCTGGCTACTGGAATAGCCCGATCCATTGAGCCACTCAGGGCAGTGCCGATGCACCATCTCACGCTCAACCAGAAGCAGTCAAAATCCTCTCAATAAACTCTCAAACCCATAGCTTATTCATCTCAATTGACAGCAATAAAGTTCACTTATTTAGCGACAAAACTGTTACTTTGGCGAAGAACCTTCAATCAGACGCGTCTCCTGAGCAACGTCAATAACTTCTCCATCACCGGCGGAAGTGGAGATTCAAACACCATCCGCTCGCAGCTGATCGGGTGATCCAAACCCAGCTGAAAGGCATGCAGGGCCTGGCCCGGCAGTTCAATCGGCAATTTGCGGCAGCGGCTGTAGGTGGGATCGCCTACGACCGGGTGATTCATGTGCGCGCAGTGCACTCGGATCTGATGGGTGCGGCCGGTATCAAGCTTGAAACGGAGCAGCGAATAATCACCGAGTCGCTCCTCCAGGCTCCAATGCGTGCGGGCATGACGGCCATTATCTCCACTGACAACCGCATATTTCTTGCGATCCACCGGGTGACGGCCGATCGCTCCCACAATCGTGCCGCTGTCTCCAGCGGGCACACCATGCACCACCGCCAGATATTCCCGTGAGGCGATGCGTTTCTGGATTTGGGTCTGGAGGCGCACCAGAGCCTCCTGGCTTTTGGCAATCACGATGCAACCGGTGGTGTCCTTATCAAGCCGGTGCACGATTCCAGGCCGCAGCTTGCCGCTGATGCCGGGCAGATCGGGGCAGTGATGCAGCAAACCGTTCACAAGAGTTCCGTCTTTGTTGCCAGGCGCCGGATGCACTGTGAGACCTGCAGGTTTGTTGATCACGATCAGATGCTCATCCTCAAAGAGCACATCGAGATCCATCGGCTGCGGCTTGAGATAGGGAAGCGGCTCCGGCGGTGGCATCCAGAGCTGGACCTCATCGCCCTCGCGCAGGGGTGTCTTGGCCTTGCCGGTCTTGCCGTTCACACGCACATACCCAGCATCAATGAACTTCTGAATGCGGGCACGACTCTGCTCGGTGCGCTGACTCACCAGCCAACGGTCCAGCCGCATCGGCAACGGCTTGGGATAGGTGAGCGACAGCAACTCCCCCTCGCCCTCGCCGAACCCGACGGTGAACGTTTCTTCCGGCAGCGGAGGGCGACTCCAGGCACGACTCATGCCGGCAACTCCAAAGCGATGCTGCCCAGCGCTGACTTACGAAAATCGTCCAGTAAGCGCTGGGCCATACGCGCCGTGTCTGAAGAGGTATGGCGCTGTGCAACTGCCTGAAGCCACAGGGCCGGGTCTTCGGTCTCACCAGACAGAGGCGTTCCATAACGCCCTTCCAGTACAGCAAGCGACACGCCGGAGAACTGTTGCTGCTGCAAACCCATCAGCAACCGCAAAAACGCCTGAGCAACAAGTTCACCGTCATAAGCGGCCTGACCGATGTCATCACAAAGGGCCAGATGCAACGCAGCCTGCTGGTCGTCCAGTCGTGGCGGCAGTACTCCCGGCGCATCCAACAGGTCAATGTCTTGGCCAAGGCGCACCCAACGCAGGGTGCGAGTGACGCCAGCCCGACGGGCACTGGCCACGACCTTCTGCCTCACCAGCCTGTTGATCAGTGCTGATTTACCCACGTTGGGAAATCCCAGTGTGAGTGCTCGTACGGGCCTAGGGCGCATATCCCTATTACGCCTGCGTTCATTCAGCTGATCGCCGGCGCGAATAGCCGCCTGCTGCACTTGCTTGACCCCAGTACCAGCCTTGGCATCACACCAAACCGTGCGCTGCCCCTGGCCCTTGAACCACGCCTCCCAGGCGGTTCGCGCCTCAGCAGTGACCATGTCTCGGCGGTTGATCACCAGCAAGTGCTGCTTACCCTTGATCCAACGGCTGAGGTGGGGATGACCTGTAGCCAGAGGGATGCGTGCGTCACGCACCTCGATCACCAGATCAACCTTGTCGAGATTGCGCCGGAGTTGCTGCTCCGCCTTAGCAATGTGGCCTGGATACCACTGAATCGGTGGTGAACTCACGGCACCACCAACACAGGACAGGGAGCCAGCTGGAGCACCTGTGCGGCGGTGCTGCCGCTGTCGGATTCCAAATTCACACCCCTGGTTCCCATCACGATCACATCCACATTCAACTCATCAGCCACATCACAGATCACCGAGGCCGGCTTGCCACTGCGCTCGACCTCCTGACAGATGACACCGGACAGTTCACAACATTTGCGGGCCTGGCTGAGCACCCCTGCCACTGCTTCGTGGTCATGCTTCTCGCCACTCATAGGCGGCAGAACCGACAGCAGCACTAGACGACTGCCATCACGACAAGCGAGCTCCAGGGCCTTGCCCGAAGGCTCCAGGGCCTCAACGCTCAGATCGATCGGGAACAGCACGGTCTCGAACATTCAGAGGGCCTCCGCCCCCCATTAAGCCAGTCTTAGCGCTGGGCCTACAGAACTCGGGTTAATCTCTCCCCGTTTTCTTACCGCACCACACAACCCCCATGGCGAAGCGTTCCCTGGCCAGCCTCTCCGGCGCCGACCTCAGCGGAAAACGTGTTCTCGTGCGGGTCGATTTCAACGTACCCCTGAACGATGCCGGTGCGATCACCGATGACACCCGCATCCGTGCCGCGCTGCCCACCGTGAAGGACCTGATCGACAAGGGCGCCAAGGTGATCCTGTCCGCCCACTTCGGACGGCCCAAGGGTCAGGTGAATGACGCCATGCGTCTCACCCCCGTTGCCGCCCGTCTGAGCGAACTGCTCGGCAAGCCTGTCTCCAAGACCGACAGCTGCATCGGACCTGACGCCGAAGCCAAGGTGAACGCCATGGCTGACGGCGATGTGGTTCTGCTGGAGAACGTGCGTTTCTTCGCGGAAGAAGAGAAGAATGAGGCTGGTTTCGCCGAAAAGCTGGCCGGACTGGCTGAGGTGTACGTGAACGACGCCTTCGGCGCCGCCCACCGTGCTCACGCTTCCACCGAAGGCGTGACCAAATTCCTCAAGCCCTCCGTGGCGGGCTTCCTGATGGAGAAGGAGCTTCAGTACTTGCAGGGTGCTGTTGACGACCCCAAGCGCCCCCTCGCCGCCATCGTGGGTGGCTCCAAGGTGAGCTCCAAGATCGGCGTGCTCGAGGCCCTGATTGACAAGTGCGACAAGGTGCTGATCGGCGGCGGCATGATCTTCACCTTCTACAAAGCGCGCGGTCTGTCGGTGGGCAAGAGCCTGGTGGAAGAAGACAAGCTCGAACTGGCCAAGGAGCTGGAAGCCAAAGCCAAGGCCAAGGGGGTTCAGCTGCTGCTGCCCACGGATGTGCTGCTGGCCGACAACTTCGCTCCCGACGCCAACAGTCAGATCGCTGACATCAACGCCATCCCCGACGGCTGGATGGGTCTGGACATCGGTCCTGACTCCATCAAGGTGTTCCAGGACGCACTCGCCGACTGCAAGACCGTGATCTGGAATGGCCCCATGGGCGTGTTCGAGTTCGACAAGTTCGCAGCCGGTACCAACGCCATTGCCACCACGCTGGCTGAACTGAGCGGCAAAGGCTGCTGCACGATCATTGGCGGCGGCGACTCCGTGGCTGCTGTGGAGAAGGCTGGTCTGGCCGAGAAGATGTCGCACATCTCCACCGGCGGTGGCGCCAGCCTGGAACTGCTGGAAGGCAAGGTGCTGCCAGGCGTCTCCGCCCTCGACGCTGCCTGATTCACAAAATCCGAACAACGGGAGGAGCCTCAGCCCCTCCTCCCCCGGCCTTGCCCGCGAAACTCGCGCAAAGGCGTAAGACCCAAGCGGCGACGCTCGGCATTCACGACCTCTCGCCCCTGCTGCATCAGACGCCGGCGAGCCTGCTTCTGTTGCTTCATGCACGTCTTGCCAGCCTCAGGGGTCTGAGCACGCTGAAGGCAGCTCTGGCCGGACTTGAGCAGCGCAAGCCGTTGGTCATAGCTGCTCAGACCCCAGTTGCGGCGAGCCTGGAACAGCTGCTGCATCTGGCTTTGCGTGAGCTGAGGCTCAGGCATCCTTCGGCCTGGAGCCGCTTCCGCCAGCCCGCCGGACTGCTGCAGAGCAGCAGCAGTGAGGGCAACGCAGGGAATCAGGAGTGCTCGTCGCCAGCGGTTGGTGAACGCCATGAAGACCATCAACAATGAACGCACTCAGGTTGCTGCGAGTGCCGGGCCAGGATCTGACTCAAATGGCCTGCAACCATGACCGGATGTGATCTCATGCCCAAGAGCCGACTGGCCTTCATCGGCCTGGGAGCCCTGGGATTACCGATGGCGGTGAACCTTCAGGCCGCCGGCTATCCACTTCAGGTTCACACCCGCAGTCGGCTGGCGGAATCTGACCCCGGGCTGGCCGGAGCCATGCCCGCAGCAAGCCCAGCCGCAGCAGTGAGTGACTGTTCTGCACTGCTGCTCTGCGTCAGCGACGACGCTGCCGTGGAGTCAGTGCTTTGGGGCGAACAGGGTGCAGGGCACGCTCTGGAGAAGGGCAGCCTCGTGATCGACTGCTCGACCATCAGCCCATCCACCGCCAAAGCCATGGCTGAACGTCTCGCCAAACGAGACATTGCCTATATCGATGCTCCCGTGACCGGCGGTACGGAAGGCGCGAAGGCCGGCACACTTACCGTGCTTTGCGGTGGAGAGACCGCTGCAGTGGACAAGGCGCGACCGCTGCTGGAGGTCATCGGCGGCTCAATCCACCATTTCGGCGACGTGGGCAGCGGACAGCAGGTCAAAGCGATCAACCAGGTGCTGGTGGCCGGTAGTTACGCCGCAGTGGCGGAAGCCATCACCCTGGGACAGCACCTGCAGCTGCCGATGCAGCAGGTGGTGGATGCATTGCGCCAGGGAGCTGCCGGCTCCTGGGCACTAGAGCATCGGTCCCAGGCCATGCTCAACGACGACTACCCACTCGGCTTCAAGCTGGCACTGCATCACAAGGATCTCGGCATTGCACTCGATGCAGCGCGTCAGACAGGACTGAAGCTGCCGATTACCAAGGCTGTGCACGACCAAGAGCAGGCCCTGATGGACGCTGGGCTCGGGAATGCGGATGTGTCAGCACTGCGCCGAAGTCTGCCTGCGAACCCCCACCGAGCTCAGCAGCTCAAGGATTGAGCTTGGCCTGATCGTTGACAACCTGAACGCGTTTACTCACCGTGATCACCCCATCGGGATGCACCAGCAGGGCTGCCCAGGTCTGAATCCCAGGCTGAAAGGGAGCCTGAACCGACTTGAACAACCCGCCACCACCGAGCGGCTCGAGCTGAACATCCGGGCTCTCCTGCAGAAGAACCTGCTGGGCAGTCACCGGGGTGAGACCTCCGGCCAGCATGGCCTTGCCCAGGGGTTGATCCACCACCACATCCACGTCGTAACGGCTACCGGTGAGCACCGTGTCGGGAATCAGCAGCGAGATCGGCAATGACTTGCGAGCGCTGGTCAGCACCGATTGATCACTGAGAACTTCCTGAGCAGTAATCAGGCCTGCTTCAGTGGAAAAGGCAAGCCGCTGGTTGGCTTTGAAGGAATAGCTGAGACCGTCCTGCTGGCGGGTACCGCTCACGGCCAGCTTCACTGTGGAGCGACCATCGGCGAGAGGCTGACCTGGCGTGACGGCCCAGCGAGTTTCCGGAAAACGCATGCTGAAGCGACGAAAGCTCTCCATCAGGGTCGTTGCCTGGTCCGGTGCCATCAAGGCGGACAGGGCCTGAACACGCTCTTCCGCATTGAGTGCCAGCTGCAAGCGGGCACTGAGATCAACGGCATCCCCACTGGCCGCCAGTGCCGGCAAGGCGCTGATAACCGCCGCGCCCGAGAGCACAGTCGCCAAAGAGGCTCTCAGGAGCGGAACCATGAATCAGCCTCAGCAGTCGAACTAAGTTAGGCCGCGTTTTCGTAGTCCGCTCCCATGCCCCGGCTTCTCATCGCCGCCAGTGGCACTGGTGGCCATCTGTTTCCTGCGCTGTCGGTAGCCGAAGCACTTCCAGCCGACTGGAGCGTGCGCTGGCTGGGTGTTCCAGATCGCCTGGAAACGACTTTGGTGCCTGAGCAGTACGGACTGGTCACCGTGAAAGCCGGAGGTCTCCAGGGCCGAGGCCTGCGCAAACTGATTCAGTTGCTACGGCTGCTGGGAGCCAGCCGCGATGTGCGCCGGCTGATCCGCAGGGAGCAGATCGATGCGGTGTTCACCACCGGTGGTTACATCGCCGCCCCGGCCATTCTCGGAGCCCGGTGGTGCGGAGTTCCCGTTGTCTTGCACGAATCCAACGCCATTCCTGGTCGAGTGACCAGGCTGCTGGGGCGCTTCAGCACCCGCGTTGCCGTCGGTCTTGATGCAGCAGCAAGTCGCATCCCCGGATGTACGGCCGTGGTTACGGGCACACCGGTACGGGACGCTTTTCTTCGACCCCAGCCACTACCGGACTGGGTCCCGGAGGGCCCGGGTCCCTTGCTCGTGGTGATTGGCGGCAGCCAGGGCGCTCTTGGCCTGAATCGAATGGTGCGCGTGCTGCTGCCGGAACTGCTCAGCAACGGCTGCCGTGTGGTGCACCTCACCGGCAGCAACGACCCGGATGTAAACAGCATCGAGCACGCCGCCCTGGTGGAGCGGCCCTTCAGCGACGACATCCCAGGACTGCTGCAACACGCTGATCTAGCAATCAGCAGGGCAGGGGCAGGCAGCCTCAGCGAACTGGCCGTGAGCGGGACTCCCTGCGTGCTGGTGCCTTTTCCGCAGGCAGCCGATCAGCATCAAGACGCCAATGCGGCCTGTGCCGCAGCCCTAGGAGCCGCCGTGATCGTGCATCAGCACGACCCGAACCATCCCACCCTGCGCGAAACGCTCTGGCGTCTACTCGGTACAAGACTCGGCGGCAGTGAAGCCACTGAGAGCCCTCTGCCCGGGATGAAACAAGCCATGCAGCAGCTGGCGGTGCGCGACGCTGATCAGCAACTGGCAAAACTGCTGATCGTATTGGTTCCATAAGGCAAAGCGTCAGTGCAGCTCCTGCTTCAAAGCTTTGAGGATGCGCCGGTTGCCGCGTCGATCCTGCAGTCCGATGCGCAGCCAGTTTTCCCCCAAGCCTTCAAACGAACGGCAATCACGCAAAAGCACACCGTGATGACGTTCAACCCGCTCTCGCAAAGAGACCAGGCTTTGTTGTCCGCGAATCAAGAAAAAATTGACCGCAGACGGCATTGGGGTGATCCCCGGCAGCTCCGAAACACGTTGTTGCATCCAGGCCCCCTCTCGCTCCAGCCAGTGGTGCACACGCTGACACCACTTCTGGTAACGCTCTGAACTGCTTAGCAACTGATCAGCAGCAGCCAACGCGATCCCATTCACAGGCCAGGGATCACGCCAGGCAGCCCAACGAGCCAGCCGATCGGGATGAGCCACGGCATAGCCCAGCCTCAAACCAGCAATCGCATAGAGCTTGGTGAGGCTGCGCACCACCACCAGATTGGAGTGGTCCGCCACCAAAGGGATCAAGGACTGAGACTCTCCATGCGGCACAAGCGAAAGAAACGCCTCATCACAAATCACCAGCTCAAATTGATGCAGTAATGGCTCCAGCGACTCACGACTCCAGAGCTGACCCGTGGGGTTGTGGGGGTTACAGATCCAGAGAACGGAACCTTGTTGAGGTGGGGCGAAACGCTGGGGAAAGACCTCATCCCAGCTCAAGCGCAAAGGGAACCCGTTCAACGATGCATCCCAGCAAGCAAGCGCACGCTGATAGTCGGCAAAACAGGGCGATGCAGAAACGTTTAAGCCAAGGGCAGAAGCATCACGCGCCGCCCAAGTGAATAGCTCAGCAGCACCATTACCAGGCAAAAGCGATTGCGGATCCAATTGATGAATCGCCGCCAAACCCTTACGAACGCTGGATTGAGAGCGATCGGGGTAGTCGCGTAATCCACGCTGAAGATTGCGCCAAGACAGGCGCGGCATGAAAGGCACAAGAGACGCGCTGGCGTCCAACAGTTGGCCCGGAGGAACGCCTAAGCGCTTAGCTGCCCTAGCAAGGTCGCCCCCATGCACCGATTGCATCGTTCGACAAATAGTTACGCGAAAACAACCGAGATGGTTGCTTGAAAGAGCGTTAGCACATCAAAATGACGAGGTAACGATTTTTTTGCTATGAGCCTCCTTCAGGCCTACCTCCGCAAACCCCGCACCCAGCGAGCCCTTAGCCGCAAACTAGGCGAAAAAGGGTTCTCGCTGATCGAGCTGGTCGTTGTGGTTGCAGTTCTTGCTGTTTTGATCGTTGTAGCGCTGCCGAATTTCCAAGGTGTGACAGATGATGCCGCAGCTGGAGCGGGTAAAAAGTACTTAGTGGACGCGACCACAGAATGCGCGGTCGCCAGGACACGTGGGAAAACGGGCGAATTCACACCTCCCAACATTAATGGTGGGGTTTTTGATAAAACAAGCAAACAAACTTGCCCGACCACATCAGGCTCTCTACTTTTAAAGTTCACACCAGCCGCAGACACCATTCCCACATACACGATTGATACTTATTCAGGAGAAAAAACCTGTGATAAGCGCAAAGCAAATGACGGCGAATACGGCTGCAAAGGCTCTGTTTGGTGAGTCCTTCAACGAGAAAATCAACCGACGGATTCACAATACTTGAATTGATCGTTGTCCTGGCCGGGCTGAGCATTCTCTCAAGCCTGGCCATTCCCAATGTGATGAGAATTTTTGACTTCAACAATATTGATGAGGTCAAGGCGCTATTGAATACAGCCGCGGCAGACTGCCTGCAAAAAAGTAGGCTGGAGAGCTCAAACAAAGACGAGATCGACACCAATATCCTTTCTGACAAAAAACTCAGTTCAATTGGCTACAAGATTGATCCAGGCGCAAAAAATTGCTCCTATTTGCAGCTAACCCCCACAAACGGAAAAGACGAACTTCGTTTTCCAATTGGCTTCGCTATTACAAAAGGTCGGGTGACCAAAATCGCAACGCCAACCACAAGTGACGAAGGCAGCCTTAATTCCTGCGAAAATTGGGCAGGTGATAATTGCAAACAAGACGAAGAGCTAAAAGAACTTGTTGCTTATAACAAGAAAATTCAGGATGCCAAAACAAAATGCGAGGATGATTACAGCAAATGGATGAATTCCAACGGCAATGGTCCCGTCAACCGATGGAATCCATCGGCTGACAGCGCGTGCCCCTCTAGGCCGCCAAAGGTGGTGAGTTCAACATGTACAACCAACGGCTGCAGTCGCAAGGTCTACGCCCTCGACGGCACGATTGTTGGCTACACAAAAGAGGATTACAACAAAGCACTGGAAGCGAAATACGGAAGGATCTGCACCGAAAAGGTTGAGGGCTTGAGACAACAGTCACCGCCCTTCACCAATCCAGAGGAAAGCCCAATCACCTTCACAGAATGTGGGTCTCAAGAATTCTGGTTCCATAAAGGAACAGAAGTTGCATCAGCCACCGAATGGCGAGGGCTGATGTGCAGCGACGAAGTCAATAAAAGTATTAACGAGGTGAAAGTCACAAAGCTGCCTTACTGCGGCGACAAAAATCACTATTTCTGCGGAGGCAAAGATCAACTCTCGCAGGACAATTGGGATACTTGTGTCGCCAATAATGCAGAGGCAAGGTGCTTGGCCGACAGGGAAAATGCTAGAAAAAACAATCACAAAGGGGAATATTCTGGGGTTGCTGGACCCGGAAAATGTGGGGAAACAGTTTGGATGTGCAGTCAAAAAATTCTTACTTCGGAAGCTGATTATCAAGGCACTGACTGCGGGACGCCTCCATGCAGACCGAGGAGTAAGAATCTTTGCGATTCCAGCGGAACAGACTTTTGGTGCGAATGCGTTTGATGGATTAACTCAAAATGAACTCAAGCCAAACCAGACAACTCGTTGATCAAATTTTTTCTCTTCAGTGGTGTAGAGAAAATCTTGTTGTACCTATACAAACAGAAGCAAGTCTTCCGCCGAGCCCTACAAAGCTAATTATCGCAATCGGCAGCTTCAGATATCTGGCAACCATTGGAGATTTCATCAAAAAGCGTGTTTCCGAGAATGGATTTGAATGCCAGCTTGTTGAAAAACCTGCAGATGAAATCCAGGCACTGCTCGACCAAGCGGCTCAAGAACGGCTGATTAGCGGCGACAGCATTTCAACAACGGATTTCAGCGATGATGAGATTTTAGATGCACTCAACAAAGCCGACGAAGACGGCAACGGGTTTAACTTTGACTTTGATGATAGTGAAGAAGAGATCGCTGAAGAGCAAACAGAAGACTTATCGACTGAAATGCTAGGCAGCAAAATTCAACAGGCAGCGGCCAAAATACTGATTCACTCCTGCCGATCTGACGTGTCGGACATCCACATTGAACCGAGACAGGATAATTACAACATTCGGCTCAGACGGGATGGAGTTATGCAGAAATACGTGACGATACAGCGATCTGCAGGAAAGAAATTAATAGCTTGCCTCAAGAACATGGCGCGCATGGATATTGCAGAACGACGCGCTTCACAGGATGGAAAAATCAAACGACGCTTTGAGGGACAGGCAATGGAATTCCGCTGCGTAACAGTGCCCGGCAAGTATGGAGAAATGATGGTCATGAGAATATTGAATAGCAGCACAGACATGCTCAGCCTTGACTACTTAATAAATAATGAGAACGTACGAGATGGTCTTCGCAAAATAATTAACGAACCGAATGGCATCGTTATTGTATCGGGCCCGACTGGGTCAGGGAAATCAACAACTATTGCATCAGCGTTGCGTGAAAAAGATACAGGCGAGGCAAAAATATTAACCGCAGAAGATCCAATTGAATATGATTTGGGCGGTAATATTCAACAAACCGAGGTTGTACGCGCAAAGGGGCAGACTTTCGCCACACTCTTGAGGACTTTTCTTCGTTCGGACCCTGATGTAATATTGATTGGCGAAACACGAGACCCTGAGACTGCAGATGCATCAATGGATGCAGCTGAAACCGGTCACCTTGTTTTCACGACATTACACGCAAACACGGCTTCAAGTTCACTGACGCGATTGATGGATATGGAAGTTCCCAGCTATAAACTCAATTCCTCACTTCGAGGGGTTTTAGCACAACGATTACTAAGAAAAGTCTGTCCCGAGTGCAGCACAAATCGCCCGATTAATGAGTCTGAGAGTCTGTTCACAGGCATCAGACAAGGGACTACTGTTCGTGAAGCCACAGTGCTGAACAGTGATGAAAAACAGAAACGGAAAGAAGATGGATCACTCTGCACGCGTTGCGAGGGCAGTGGCTACAAAGGCCGAATTGGCACTTATGAATTAATGCATGTAGGCGACTATGTACAAGACGCCATCAAGAAAGGCAAAACCACTAGAGAAATCGAAGAAATAGCGGTACTAAACGGAATGATAACTCTTAAAGCATATGCAGTTGATTTGATCAAAAAAGAACTCACAACTGTTTCTGAATTGAAAAAAATATGCAATACTGAAAACAAGAAATAGTATTGAGAATTATTATGCAACTGGCACGACAGATTGTTCAATTTGCCATCCAGGCGGGCTCGTCCGATATTCACCTGGAAGAAGGATCGCCAATTGCGATCCGGGTGAACTCCGATATTCGCATTCTGGACAATGTGCTCAGCCAGCAGGCGATGGATCAACTCCTGAGCGAACTTCTCAGTGACGAAAAACTTGAGGCCTACAAGAAAAGCGGTGATCTCGACACATCAATAGGACTGGAGGGGTTATCAAGAATCCGCATCAATGTCTATGTAGCGAACAACAAGCGCTGCCTGACACTCCGTATTCTTCCAGACGACTTGCCGCGGTGGGAAGATCTTGGACTACCTCAACCATTGATTGACCTGACGAGCAAAAACAGAGGTCTGGTGCTTTGCACTGGACCAACTGGATCAGGGAAATCGACCACCTTGGCAGCATTCATCAACTGCATCCTCGAAACACAGAAACGCCATATCCTCACGATTGAAGATCCAATTGAATTTGAATTTACCCACTCCAAGCATTCAATTATTCACCAGCGCGAGGTCAAGCGCGATACGCAATCCTTTGCTTCAGCGTTACGAGCAGCACTACGAGAAGACCCTGATGTTATCTACATCGGTGAGATGAGAGATCTGGAGACGATCCAGCTTGCCATCACTGCAGCTGAGACAGGTCACCTAGTGCTTGGCACGTTGCACACAGCATCAGCAGCAAAAACAGTTGAACGAATCGTTGATGTATTCCCAGGTGAACAACAGGAGCAAGCACGGCTTCAGGTTTCCACATCACTTGTGGGAATCATGTCTCAAACACTGTGTAAAAACACCTCAGGCAAACGTTCACTTGCCTATGAACTCCTGATTAATACACCGGCCATCGCAAATTTGATCAGAGAGCGAAAAGTCAGTCAGATCTATTCCCAACTTCAAACGGGGAGCAAGGAAGGAATGAACACACTGGAACAATGCTTACAGAAACTCGTAGAGAATGAAACGATTACTCAACAGGAAGCCATCAGCAAGGCATCCAACCCCAAGGCACTACTTCAAGCAGAGCAATAATCGATGGCAAGCTACGGAGACCATCCAGCGAAGATCTCTACACAAGAGAAAAGCATTACCAAAACGACGAAAAATCCTGGAAAGGAAGGATTACTCAACAATCTGCTTGGGGGACAACCAGCACCACAAAACCTGAAAGTTCCACAAAAGGACCTGCTTGTTTTTTTTCGCCAACTGGCTGTGATTCTCCAAAGTGGAGTCTCACTTGCCCAAGGCATGACGCTCATCGCTGAAAACATGAGCAACAAAAAACTTGCGAATTGTGTGATGCGTATTTCCGCAAGACTCAGTGCTGGTGAAGAACTATCACTCTCACTTCGCCAATACCCGAAAGTCTTCGCACCAATCACCGTAGGCCTGATTGAAGCAGGCGAGACAGGGGGAATCCTTGATCAAGTGCTGGAAAGAATCGCTCTGCTCATGGAAGAGCAAGCAAAGATTCGTGGTCAGATCATCGGTGCACTGGTTTATCCAGGCTTGGTCTTCCTGCTGGCCAGTTCAGTCAGTCTTGCTCTGCTGATCTTCGTCGTGCCGAGATTCAAGAATATGTTTGATGGCATGGGAGCGGATCTTCCGGCATTAACCTCATTCATGCTCAACCTGTCTCAATTGGTGACCTCAATACAGTTTGCCATTGGAGCTCCTGTAGTTCTGATGGCTCTTTTCTTTGGCTTTCGCAGTATTTATTCCAGCAAAGCTGGGCGGCTATGGATCGATACAGCAGTCTTTAAAGTTCCGCTCTTCGGTGATCTAATTCTGCGCTCAGAAATGGCAGGAATGTGCGACACTTTAGCTACTCTAGTGAATTCAGGAATTCCTGTTGTAGATGGCTTAGAGCGATGTATCTCAGCCAGCTCCAACGAACGCATTCGTACAACAATTCGTCGTGGCATTAACCTTGTGATCCAAGGACAAGAACTCAATTATTCATTAGCACAAAGTCAGGTCTTCCCAAAACTTGTCATTTCAATGATCAAAATTGGCGAGGAGACTGGGCAGCTCAGTTTCATGCTTGAAAAGCTGGCAATTTTCTACAAGAGAGAGGTCGAATCAACGGTTAGCTCACTAACCAAAGCTATGGAGCCTGCTGTTATTTTTGTGGTTGCAGGTATTGTTGGGACGATCGTTATCTCTCTCTACTTGCCGATGTTCGGTCTCATTAAAAATTTCGGGAAATAAATGAATTGCCAACCTGTCAGGCTTCATCACTAAATTTCAATTCGCCTAGCAGTGTTTCTCTACCTTCATCTTTCTTACTATTGGGGGATTCACTTGCTTCTTCTTCATGACCAGGCAATGGCCCTGAAGGACTATTGACCGGTTGAGCCTCTTGGAGGAGATCATCACTCATGCCAATATCGCCAATCGAGGGCCATTGCATCTCCTGTTCAAGTTTCAATGGATTTTGAACATCAATTGAGTCCTGACTGATTTTTTCTAAAGCTTCATTCGAGGGTAACTGCTGAGCACTAAGATTTAATTGATTAGTTCTGGAAGAGGCTAAAGCATCACTCGATACATCAGAGTCAGAAGCATCATCGTGTTCTGAGCTTTGAACTAGAGACAGAGATTCCTCCCTCACGTCAGCATCAGAATCATGAATCGTTGGCCATTCAACCGAGTCAGTCTCTAAAGAATAAGACCGAATCAACACAGGATCTAGCAAAACCTGAGAAGGCTCAGACAAAGCTGATTCAGCGGATAAGTTCACATTCACATTGGACCATTGCTCTGGAACATCAGCTGGAGAAACATTCGTAATCGCCTGACTCATATCAGGCTCCTGGCCTGCATCAACAACACCTTCCAATCTAGAATTAGATAAGTGTGAATCCTCTATTTCTTCTTTCATAATATCAAACATTTTGTGCTCATCAGTTTGCTGATCTCGAGGCACACTAACTAAGCCTGGAGTCACATCAACGAGTGGAATAGCCTCAGTTGATTCGCTATTTCCAGAGACTTCAGAGTCATGACTCATCAGCAGGTAATCAGAAGGTAGTAAACCAAGGCCGAGGCCCAGAAGACGATTCAAACTTTTCTGGACAAGAATATTGTCAAATTGCAAGCCTTCAATCCCTGCAGACAGACTTGGTTCCAAAGCACGAACTGAGCAATTAAACTCTTCCTTCAATAAGGCTGGCAGAAACGGGTGTGCACTATTACGTCCAGTAAGAATGATATCCACCAAGCGAAAACCTGACCAATTACTCGAGAAGCGTTTCAAAGCATCACTAACCTCTGAAACCAAAACACGTAAATCAAGATCACCGATTGCCAAATAGTTCTCCTGATTGATACTGATCTGCTCAGCAAGAACACCTTCTTCAAGAGCAGAAATGGTCTGTTCCTGTGTTAAGACTGGATCAGGAAACTCACGGATTGCAGCAAGTCGTTCGAAACACAATGGGCCTGCAGAACTCACCAGGGTGAAATGCGTACATTCGGTCTTCAGCTCTAGGACAAGCCGCACTTCTGATTGCTTCATCAACAGTAAATCCGCTGCAATGAGGCGCAGTTGACTGACTCCCCCAATTTCCAGAGCCTGAAGTTCGAGTTCAGCAACCTGCAAAGTCTCCATCACCCGATCCAGAAGGTTGCTGGGAATTGCAGTGAGCAGATAGGTCTGCATCCGCTTATCGCCAGACTGAAGAACAGGCAACATTGTGGGCTGCAGATCAAAATCAGCCTGGCCTAAAGCAATAGGAATCTGCAGGCCATTCGTAGGGTCAAGCAAATAATCACGTGCTTGATCTGGAAGTAATTCAGCTGGTAAATCGATCAAAAGCTGAAAAGCCACCTCCGTGGGTAGAACAACTGCAGAGCGATGCACAGAGATCTGCTTCTCGCGACATAGCTGCTTAATCAAGCCTCCCATCTTGACTGGATCGTGGGGA
The DNA here is from genome assembly GCA_003210775.1 of Synechococcus sp. AG-679-A04. Classification (GTDB taxonomy): domain Bacteria; phylum Cyanobacteriota; class Cyanobacteriia; order PCC-6307; family Cyanobiaceae; genus Synechococcus_C. The sequence goes on along the minus strand of QCUI01000005.1, from coordinate 11,015 downwards.
ACACCTCGTTCGAGTGCGTCCTCGGGCAAATCAAAACGGGTCAGGTGATCGACCTGGAGACCACCGCCCAAAAACCGTGCTTCCGCCAGACGGAGAGAAGAGCGATCAAACTCAAGCAGTAACACTCTCTTCGAGACCTGACGGCGCATTCCCTGTAAGCGCTCTGAAACCTTGCGGAGATCGATTCCGAAAAAAGTACTGCCAACAAAAGATGCAGACGTCATGGCTCAGCAGTACGGTCGCGGTCGGCAAAACAAACGCCTTGTAGGCAGATTGGCGGCATCGGAACGTTCGGGCAAGGCCTGAAGCACATAAATCCCAGCTTTTGCATTGTTCTGAGGCCATCCATCAGTCGCTAAATCCTTGATTGATGCCTCAACCAATCCAGTTTGCCAGACACAGATTCTGTAATTAGAGGGGAATATCAAAGAAGGTCCAGGCAACCCCCAATACGCGAGTGGATCAGAACCAGCAGGAGCACACGCATTATCAGGGTCCGCAGTAGAGCTGAAAGCAATCCGTTTTTGTCCACTCTTTGGATTCATACCCATCAACCTCTCTTTCGTGATACCTGGCTGACTCAGGACTTGAGCGAGTTGATCAAAGCCTATCTGAATCTCCTGATGATTAATCAAAACACCATTGGATCCCTTCTCACCACTTTCTATTTCACCAGCAAATCGTGCAGTGACCCCTAAAACTGCGACAACCACACCCGTAAACATCACCAACATCAACATCGCTACCACCATCTCTAACAGCGACATTCCCTGGGATGAAACTGAAATTGTCGACATCTTTTTCATCACTGTGAAGGCAATTGTCGTAGATCAGAATCCAACACAAGTCGATCTTCTGAATCCACATCGACGTTATAACCGGCATCGCGAAGGATACCAATTTCTCCAGCATTCAATGGCAGACGCCCAGCTTGCTGCAAGGATTCCTCCGAGACTTGAAGAGCCAACAACAATGCTGTCGTTGCAGTAACAGCAATAACAGCACCCACCACAGCATCAAGCATGATTCAAATTACCAGTCATTGCTCAAATGAACAGAGAGGCCCTTTCGTTGTCAAGCAAGAATAAAGCCCATAGGGAGATGCCGGCTCATCTTGATTGGGCACCACTAGAACACGATGATCTCCCTTATTGAGTACACATGCGGACGGGAAGGGATGACTTAAATCATCAACCAAGGTGTCTTGAAATTCAGAAAGCTCATCAAATCCTTCCTGATAAGCATTCTTACCAATGCAACGTGAACGATCGAGCCCATTAATACGACACATCAACTGGTCACACAATGACTGCGACGCGAGGTCGCTACCGATGACATCAATGAATTGAGTATCGTTAAGAAGTTTCAGCCAAAGCTGATCTGAATATTGCTCAGACGTTCCACCGGTATACAAACTGCGAGGGGGGCTCATCTGACCCTGCTGCCCCGTCAATGAAACACCGAATTCAAACATCGCCATGGTTGCAGCCAACATGGCGACACCCAAGCCTGCGTAAAGATAAGCCAGAACCTTTGCTTTATCAGCTTATTCAACGTTAGCTGCGTTGCTTGGTTCTTCAGCCTGACGACCATAGGCACTGAGTGTGAGCGCCAGCTCTAAAATAGGATTAGGCACAACCTCATCCTTCGAGCTGCTCTGAGAAGGCTGAGTCAAAACAAGATCGCTGATCTCCACAAAGACCTGCAGACTTTCCACGGCACGCATGAAGGCTAAAAGCTGATTGAACGAACCTGAAACTCCGATCTCAGCCGAACGGCGTTCAAGTCCCTCTCTCAACAAAGGATCCAATGGCTCTGCGCCGTCTCCCCCTGCAGCCGGAGGTGGGGGTGACTCCTCAGCATCTACAGCTTCAACTGGAACTTGGTATATCTGCACCTCACCAGGCACCGCCTTTGTGAGAGTCACACCGACCCGATCAGCAAGATCATTGAGCTCTGCCAGAAGTGTGTCCAACTCAGCGACACCAGCCACCAACTGCAACAAAGACGTCTGTTGTTGACGACGCTGCTCCAGCTGTCTGCTCGAAGACAGAAGCTGGGCCTTCAAAAGCGGCAACTCATCACGCAGTATGCGCAGCCCTGAAACCTGCTGGCGCTTCTGTTGCACACTCAACGACAAAGGCGCCAGCACCAATGAAGACAGAGCGACTGCTGCCACCAAACCAGCAGCAATCGGCAACACCAACACTGCTCGCTCAGGCGTCAGCCATCGAAACCTGGATGAATCAGGCTTGGCTTGAAAGTTGGTCACGGCAAGACCCCGATCTGACGCATCGCGTCCAAACGCATTGCCATGCCCCTCGCTCCCAAGGAGATCAAGCGTGATGAACTGATCATTGCTGCGTCATCAGCAAATCGACCCTCGATGTCGAAGTTAACGCGAGTGATGTCATCACTCTCTTCCAGAAGACCTTGCACCAAGCCAACAGAACCCGATACAAGAAATGACGAGCCCTGAAGTTTGAGGAGAAAAGCGTTCAGAGCCTTGAACCCAGTCAAAGGCTCTGCTTCTCCTTGCAGCATCAAGGAGTCACTACTGACCTCCACGCTGTTCAATTTCACCTGGCTGGGAATGACGCGCTGCAACTCAGTCAGAAAGGCAGAGCTCGATCGAACATCAGCCATCGCCTTCGCGACATCACTGTTTTCGCTCGACACTCGCTCAATCTCAGCGCGCACGGCACGCAGTGAGGTATCAGTTTGCCGGTGCTCCTCTGCGGCTGACTGCAGAGCATTGAGCTCATTGGCGAGCAAACGATCGTTCAAAACCAACCAGCCCCCTATTAGCAAAACCACCGAGGGCACCACTGCCCCTAACAAGGCGCCACGACGAAGCAAGCTACGAGTAGGGACAACCTGCGGCCGTATCTGCCCATAAACTTTGCGACGCTGTCGGAGCAGATCAAGATCTAACCAGGCACCTGCACCGGCTCCCACAAACACAGCAATCACTTAGTTCCATTTAACCGGGTCAGGTCCATTAAGAACAGATGCAGATGCAATCTTGAAACTGCCGCAACCCCTCCTTTTCTTACTGAAGGCCTCATACCTCAGGGATTTGGCACTAATTGCTCTCGGTTCGGTGATTGGAGGGGGCGGAATCGCTTTTTTTCAAAACCTAGACCATGTCAAACAAGAACGAATCACCCAAACGGAGCCAAGCAATCCGACACGTTTGACATTTGACCTAATGGTGAAAGAGGAACCTGTGCTTGGACAAAGCAGCGCACCATTGACGATCGTGGAATTCAGTGATTACCAATGCCCATATTGCAGTCAATTCCAGAACAGTATCTTCCCAAAGCTGAAGCAAGAGTTCATTGATCAGGGACTGGTTCGATTCATCCATAAGGACCTTCCACTACCTTTCCACAATCAAGCCGAAGAGAGTGCTGCGGTTGCACGCTGCGCGCAGCGTCAAAATGCTTTCTGGATCACCCATCAGGCGCTATACGACCAACAAAACTGTCTTGCATGCAAAGGACCAAGATCCATCGCTGTAGAGGCAGGGCTCAGTGAGCAAGAGCTTGACCAGTGCCTGCAAGACCCAGCAATTCCCAATGTCGTTCGCAGCAACCAATCTGAAGCTGGTTTACACAACATCAATGCCACGCCAACCTTTGTGATCGGACCAACCATCGCCCCAGAGCGACATCGCGGCCTTGTTGTGGAAGGAGCATTGCCTTGGCCACAATTTCGCCGCATCATTGAAGACGAATTGCACCAAATCCAAGCAAGCAGTCGACCATGACCAGAGATATTCTGATCAACGATCGCCTCTGGTTCGATAGGGATCCCTTCGCGATTGTGCGTTTTCGCAGGCAGCACGCTGAAGAATTTGCGACGCTGATTGCCCAAAGCCAGCAGGCTCCGGTGTTTGTACCAAGCTTCTGCACAACGGATAGGGTGCGCCTCAGCTGGGTAGCGGTTGTTGACATCCTTCAGCTACTGCGAGATTGCAATGCCAGCGAAGATGGAACACGTCTCAGGCTGAGGATGCAAACAATCCCCCTTCATCGCGCCGATCAGCGGGTCAAGGCACGAGAGGAACTCATTCAGGAAGTCGCTTCGGAACTCCTAGACCAGGCCTTAATGGCTGAAGCAATGAGCTGTGGTTGGGATGCAGCCTGATCATCAAGCCATGGCATCGACAGGTACTCCGAAGGTTGATACAAAGCAGACACCTAGGGCTTAGTCATGGTTGGACGAAAACTGCCCATAGTGCTGCTCTTGATCAGCAATGGGCTGATTGCAACCCCTGTACAAGCCAATGAGGCTTTACTCAAGGTTCTGCAAGAGCGCAGTTGTCCCGGCTGCAGGCTTGCAGACGCCGACCTTGTCCACGCTGACCTGCGTGATGCTGATCTCAGTGAAGCTCAATTAATGAGAGCCAATCTCGGTCAGGCTCAACTGGATGGAGCCAACCTCAGAGATGCTGATCTCAGTTTCACAAGCTTGCGCGGAGCTTCTCTGCGGGGTGCCGATCTCACTGGGAGTCGCTTGTATGGCACGGATCTGCGGGACGCGGACCTCACAGGTGCACAACTTGATACTGATGCTCTCACTGAGGCGCACTGGCGTGGGGCTCGGGGCATTGCACAAGGAATCCGAAGTCACGCGCAACTACACAACGCTGGCGTCGAAGCATTCCAGACTGGCCAATGGTTGGTGGCTGAGCAGTTATTTGGCGATGCGATTCAAAGCCAACCTCAAGAGCCGCTGAGCTGGGTCGCCAGAGGCATCAGCCGCAGCGAGCAGGCAAAGGATGAACTCGCAGCAGCAGATTTCCTCTACGCAGCGTCTCTCTACAACACCCAAGGGTCAACAGAATGGGCCGAACAGCTCAATCAGGCAGCCAAGTTAATCAGTCAACGCCGACTTGAAAATGTATCGCCCCAAGAAGGCAAAGGAATTGGCGGACAATTGCTACAGAGCACAATCACAGGGCTGCGAATGATTGCTCCGATCGCTGCCAAAGCCTTAATCCCCTTTGGCCTTGGCTTTTAAATCAGAAATCGATCAAGATCCACTCATGATCTGTCGCGCTGCCGGGAGACTGGGGCGATAACCATAGCCAAAAGTTCCACCCTGAGTATCATCAATAACTCGAGGCGTAACAAGAATCACTAACTCTCTTTTCGCACGACTCCCATTCGATGACCTAAAAAATTGACCGATTAATGGGATATCTCCAAGAATGGGCCACTTAGTAACAGCTTGCACATCGCTATCAGAGATAACACCCGTAAGCACAAGAGTCTGACCATCACGAACGCGAATTTTTCCCGTATCAAGAGCTCGGCTATTGATAATACTGATGTTGCCACATCGCTCTATAAATTGCTGACCCACTTCGGCAGATACTTGCGGAGAGAGTGAAAATGTGACAAATCCGTTGTCATCAATCTTGTCAACTCTGGCTCCGAATGTGAGGCCTGCTGTTTCCAGCTCGGGCTCGCAAAAAATACTGCCATTTTCCCCCTCTCGAACTTTATACTTAGTAATCAGACGAGTACCAACAGTCACCAAAGCCTCATTGGCACGCTCGCGGCCAACCTTGCCGTCAGAAGCAATAGGAGATCCATCACTTCCCAACATTTTGCCACCACCTTCTTGAATGATCAAAGTCGGGTTGGCAAGCAACTTCGCTGAACTAGACTGAATTTGTGCACTTAAGAAGTCAAAAAACTGATTGGCAGGATACTGAAACTTTGTTGGCTGAGTATATTCATACTCAACAGCACCGCCTTCATCATCCACGCTGATATCTGTAATGCCTGGCTGGAGTGGGTTCGAATAAGTTCCATAGTCAGGCCGCACTTGATTGGCATTAGGGAAACCTGGAACACTTGCACCACTTCCCGGGTATGGATAGGAAGAATTAGGAACATCAAAGAATGGACTCCCAGATTCAGGGAGGCTGCCACTACCCAACAGAGGGGTTGAATTTTCACCTGCGCTGTAACGCCCAGGCAGTCCTCCAGCCTCACTGCCAGGAGGCTTATAGGCGCCAAAATTTGCAAGCAGACTTCCATCATCATTCACAATGAATGCATTTCCGGAACGGAAGGCAAAGCTGTTACTCATCTGGGAATCATTATCCAACTGAATATCAAGAATCCGAACACTCAATGCCACTTGCCTCTGTCGCAGGTCGACTTGCCTTAAGTAGCCCTCGGCAACTGATACAAGCTTGGAATCACCCACCAGTGTGAGCGTCTGCAAGCGTGAATCTGTCGTCACAACCAAACCTCGCAGCGGACCGGTCGATGCTCCAAAGCTTTCGCTGTAGAGAGTGGTCGACGTCGATTGGGATGTTTGGTCACTGAGCTGAGCAGTGCCAGCCTGTGACATCTCACCCGACGTTGTCGTGATCGTGTTGGTGAGGTTGAAGTTGGCGCCAAGGTTGCCGAGATATTCCGCAGCTGCCCTCGCACTGACCTGATTCAGCCTGATCACCTTGGACATCTGAGGTCCAAAAGTTTTGGAAGCGGCTGTCTTGCCGACCAAAATTGTGCGGCCGTCGAGCTTGCCTTGCAGCCCCGATGCCAGCAACACACCATTCAGAGCTCTCGCGTAACTTTCGCCCTGGAAGGCCATTGAAACGGTGCCTCCTTGAGGATCCTCCTCAACGCCTGGCGCACCAGACGTTCCGCTAGCGGAGGAGTCAGCGACGAACACGAAGCCATAGCCACCCAATCTCGCCAAAGCCATTAATGCATCTTTGGCTGGTGCATTGTTGAGTGTGAGCGTTACCGGCGGCCCGTTCACATTCACAAAGCTGCGGTTTTGCAACACCATCGTTCCCACAGCCATATCGCCGAGCGGTGGTGCCACAGCCCTTGGACGAAGGGGTGGGGCATACCGAGCCTGGGGAACGACTCCAGGCGTATTCAAATCCAAGCGTCCGGTCTGCAACACGGGGCCGGCAACAAGACCTGGAAACTGCAGGATCAAGTTGCGCCCATCGGCACTCACCACAGGCTCTTGCAAGGTCATCCCCGGTTGGGGAACCACCTCAAGCTGATAGGAATTACCCGACCCCCTGATGGCCACACGCTGCAAACCTGAAGCGGGATCAGACAACTGATTACGACCATTGCTCAACCCAAGAGTGTCATTCGTTTGCAACCTCGCTTCCCACACCTGGCCATTGAGACGTTGCTGCAAGACAGGCTGTGGACCAACGCCCTGAACCACCACTTCCACACCGCCATCAGCGCGACGAATACCTAGGGAGATCGCCCCTTGAGCCAGTGCCGCACGAGAACCTGATCGGACAGCAGCATCCAGCAGGCCCAACTCAACAACGCTGAGACCAGCGACGAGCAAGAGTGCTGAGAATCGGGAAGGGGTGAGCTGCATACCCGGGTCTGAACCCCGTGAACATGGGCGGATGGTATCGATCGGATTAGACCAGGGCCAGCCCTGGAGAAACAGCAGCCATCAACCAATCCGAACTGCGCCTTACGAGGGTGGGTCTGCTTTGGCCTTCATCTCAGTAGACCCCGAAGAACTGGTAGCACCGTTGACAGGCTTCGAAGCTTGATCAAAAAAGGTCAGCTTCAGCTTCAATCGCGTCCGAGGCGACCCACTGGTCACTCCCTGGTCCGAAGTGTTGGCAGGATTCTCCAAAGCAGTGAGCTCAAGTTCACTGGGTTGAACCAACAGCTTTAGCTGCTCCATCTCTCTCAGGAACTTCAGCAATCCCTGATAAGGACCCTCCACCTGCAGCAACACGGAGCTTTTCCGGTAGCCCAGTGTCTGGAAAGGATCGTTGCTGGCTTGGGCAGTGACCGCACGCTTTTTCCGCCGATCCTTGGTGCCACTGCGATTCGAGGCTTCGGATGAACTCACCGGTACCGGTTCATACAGGTTGATCAGCACCCCGCTTGCAGCGGAGATGCGGCTGAGCTGAGCCAGAAATGTCTGAATCTGGCCGCGACCTGCCACCAGATCCACTATCAAAGCTTGCTGCTGCATCGCTTCACTGAGGCTTGTTTCACTCCGCTTGAGCTGAGCCTCCATGAGAGGCAGAGAGTCTCTCTTGCTCTCGAGTACCGCGATCCGCTGCCGCTGCTGATCGACCCGATCAAATGCCGGCCAACCCACTGCAGCGAACACCCCTGCCGCCAGCGTCAGACCAAGCACGGCGGGAACGATGACCAGCGCCCGCTCTCTAGTGATTTGATGCCGCCAGGCTGGACGACCAGGACTGAGATTGGTCAAGGGGCGACCCCCTGCTGCTCCAGCAAGCGATAGCGCTGCACGAGGCCCGTCGCACCGAGCTGCTGAAGCTGCTGAATGGAGGGTTGGGCCTTGTGATCGAGTGACCAGTCGAGGCTGAAGCTCACCGATGTCTCCTCGCCGTCATCACGGTTGACCTTCAGCACCTTGACGCCGTTGGGACGGGAGATAGGCAATCCCTGCAAGGTGAGAACGAGGGCATTGATCCGCTCGAGCGGGCCTGGTGTGCTACCAAGACCAACCCTCCCAGACACTTTGATCTGGTCGTTCTGCACCGAAACATCCTCCAACTGAATACCCACCGGCGTGACACGGCGCAACTGCTCCAACAGAGGTGAGCCGGCCGGGACAGACAACAACTGTTCGGTGATTTGCTGATTGTCCTGACGCACAGTGACCAGTTGTTGCTTGGCAGTGCGAAAGCGGCCTTCAGCCGATCTCACCCGCTGCTCAAAAGGCGAAAGCAGCTGCAACTGCTGCTGCTGCTCGCTTTCAATCCGCCCGATCACAACGATCGAACCAACAGACAGGAGCAACGCCACACCGCCGAACAAGGCCCCACGCAACAGCAGCGGGCGAATGGGTTGCCATGGGCTTGCATGATCCGGCACCCCGAGCTCGAGTCGGCGCTCCCGCAGGAGATCAGGCAGTTGCTGCTGATCGGATCGGTCAGACATCGCCAGCCCCCCGAGACGCCATCAACGCCAAATCAAGCAACGACATTTCGGCATCCGACCACAGAGGACCCTGGCGGGAATCATGCTCTGCAGCCCAGCAGCCCTGCCACTGAGGTGCGGCGCTGACCCACCATCCCGGCAAACCGGATGGGGCCCAGGCTTCAACCAGCCCCAGCACCTCAGCCCTGAGCGCCGGGTGTTCCGAAGCCTGCAGGCTGAGATCAATCTCCGGACAGCCATGACTCGACAACAACAGTCGCCAGTGGCCCCCGTGCTCCACCAACCAGACCAGTGGCTCGTCAGCACCGGCCTGGGCATCACAAAGTCCACGCCAGGCGGCCGAAAGCAGCCATTCAACCCTCCGCAAGCAAAGATCCGCCGCCTCCAGGGTGCTCACCCAGGCCTGCAACAACAAACGATCCGTCCCCACGACGAGAGCGAGATCTTCTCGCGTCTGAGGGATCACATCCAAATAACTGTCCTGTAAGGCCAGCGACCAGCCCAGCTCGGGCTGCAGCACTCGCAGATCAGCACCACAGGTCAACCCAACCGCGGCAGGCCCCTCAAGCAAACGCCACTGACAACTGGCCACAGGCAACAACAGCTCAATCTCTACCTGGGGTGGGCTCAGCCCCTGTTCAAGCAACAGATCAGCAATCGTTTCCCCCAGAACATCGGAATTCAGCGGCTGACCAGAGCTGCATAAATCAGGCGGAAGCACAACATTCGACGTCTCCCAGCCATCCTGCGACCGCCAGGCCAAATGGAGCGCTTCATCCTCCGGAACCAGGAGCACCCTGCGCGGATCCAGCAGACCCTGCACCTGCATCCACCAAACATCCAGGGCGGGGAAACGATCACGCAGTTCAGCAAGCACCACCATGAAACTCCAAGCCAGTGGGTGCTGCGACCCTTCCGGAAGGGTATCGGCTACTGCCAGGGAGCGCCGCTTCCCACCGCTTCACTGATGTGACGGATCCCGTGACGATCCAGCTGGTCCATCAGCCCCTCCAACACCCGGGGCACCAGATCCGGACCTTCATAAATCCAACCGGTGTAGAGCTGGACCAAGGAGGCTCCAGCGGCGATCCGCTCCCAGGCGGCCTCGGGCGTACTGATCCCTCCGACCCCCACCAGCGGCAGTGCCGGACCAGCGGTGGCACGCAACCGCCTGGTCACCTCCAAAGCCCGCTGGCGCAACGGATCACCGCTGAGGCCCCCAGCCTCCTCGCCAAGGCTGCGGCCGGTCTGAGTCAGCACCCGCTGACCGAGCCCAAGGCGATCGAGACTTGTGTTGACGGCGATCACACCGGCAAGCCCCTCCTCATAAGCCAAACGGGCGATGCCATCGATAGCTTCATCTTCGAGATCCGGTGCGATCTTCACCAGCAGTGGCGGACAGCCCGGAAGCCTGCGCAAACGTTCCACCAGCCGTCGTAACTGAGTGGCATCCTGCAGGTCGCGAAGACCGGGCGTGTTCGGCGAACTGACATTAATCACCGCATAGTCGGCCAGTGGCGCCAGCATTTCCAGCGAAGAGGCGTAGTCATCAGCCGCCAGCTCCAGCGTCGTCACCTTCGATTTACCGAGATTGATCCCCAGCACGGCAGGTCGCTGGCCGCGAGGCGGAAGCGCCTGTCGCTCAAGGGTGCGACGCAGCTCCTCCGCACCTTTGTTGTTGAAACCCATGCGGTTCAGTGCCGCGCGCTCCTGAGCCAGACGAAACAGCCGCGGCCGCGGATTGCCAGGCTGACCATGCCAGGTGACGGTGCCGACTTCGGCAAACCCGAACCCAAAACGATCCCAGACCCCAGCGGCAACACCGTTTTTATCAAAACCAGCCGCCAGCCCCAGGGGATTGCTGAAACGGCATCCAAATAACACCTGCTCCAAGCGCACGTCCCGGCGAGTCAGTTCAGCCGCCACACCATCAAGGACGCCGGAGAGACCCGGCCACTGACGGCGAAGACTGAGCTGACCCAGAGCCTGCAGGGCTGCATGGCTGAGCTGTTCAGCATCCACGCCTTCGTCTTTAGCCAGCACAGGCCCCAACCAGCGCCGGTAGAAACC
>QCUI01000004.1 GCA_003210775.1 Synechococcus sp. AG-679-A04 | reverse complement strand
GGTCCTTCGTAAGTCCAGAGCGTCAGTTGCATGGGAATCAGGCGTGGATGGAAGGATTTGAGGTCTGCGGATGCAGTGCTGGATGAATGAGTTGTCTCCTGCGTAGTGGGCGTGAGAACAATTCGGCCAGATCTCCGGCCTGATCAATTCCGTGGATGGGGCTGAAGACGAGTTCGATCGACCATTTAGTGGTGATGCCTTCTGCTTCCAGGGGGTTGGCCAGGCCCATGCCGCATACCACCAGATCTGGCTGTTGTTCGCGCACGCGGTCCAACTGTTGCTCCACGTGCTGACCCTCTGTCACGTCGGTGCCCTCGGGTAGCAGTTCCAGCTCCGGTGCCATCTGTTCGCGGTTCAAATAAGGTGTGCCGACCTCCACGAGTTCCATGCCGCACTCGCGTTGCAAAAAGCGAGCGAGGGGGATTTCCAGTTGAGATTCCGGTAGCAGCACAATGCGTTTCCCTGCTAGTGCCGCTCTATGGGGCTCAAGGGCCATGCGTGCTCTCTGTTCCAGGGGGTCGAGTACAGCCGCAACCCGATCCCCTGGCAGGTTGAAATCTCTGCATGCCGTTTCCATCCATCGACGGCTTCCCTCCGCTCCAAGCGGGAAGGGCGAACTCAGGACCTTGGCCCCCCGAGCCTTCAGCAGTCGTGCGGTGTTGCTCAGAAAGGGCTGGGTGAGCAGCACTGTGGTGCCTGGCCCCACACCAGGCAATTCTGTGGACTGTCTTGGCGGAAGACTGCACACAGTCTCAATGCCGAGCCGGGAGAAGAGGTGAACCATGCGGTCCTCAACCGCATCAGCCAGGGTTCCTGCGAGCAGGAGCTGGCGCTTGTCGGTGTTGGGTAGAAAGGGCACCAGGGCAGATAGAGCGCCGTCCTCTCCTTCGGTGAAGGTGGTTTCAATTCCGCTTCCGGAGTAGTTCAAAACACGAACCCTGCCCTGCAATTCCTCATTGAGGCGTTCAGCGGCCCGGACCAGATCGAGCTTGATCACCTCGCTCGGGCACGAACCCACCAGGAAAAGTGTGCGGATCTCTGGACGTCGCGCCAGCAACTCACGGGCCACTCGGTCTAGTTCGTCGTGGGCATCGGCCAGGCCTGCCAGGTCCCGTTCGCTGAGGATGGCCGTGCCGAACCTGGGCTCAGCAAAGATCATCACTCCCGCGGCACTTTGGATGAGGTGGGCGCAGGTGCGCGATCCCACCACAAGAAAAAAGGCATCGGGCATGCGTCGATGCAGCCACACGATCGAGGTCAGGCCACAGAACACCTCTCGGGGTCCAGATTCCTTACGCAGATTTGCGCCCATCGGGATTCCTGAGCTCTTCTTCCCTTCAAGATGACTCCGGATCGGCTTAATGGCCCAACTGTCTGAAACTCTTTGGGATCGTTACGGTCGGAGATGAGGAATCTGGGTACATTTCGGCGATCGACTCAGATCAAGCCATGTTTTCTCTGCGTGTTCTCCCTGCCGCTCTTGCACTGAGCCTGGCACTCGTGGCCTGCCAGTCGGCTGACAAGAAGGCTGAAAACGATGAGGTGAAGGTCGTTAAAGGTGTTGAAGCCGTCTGTGCTGCGCAAGTAGACGTTGACGCCGCAGTGGATCAGGTCAACGGTCTCACGCCGGACTCCACCGTGGCCGATGCGCAACAGGCGGGAGACAAGCTCAAGGGTGCTCTCTCCGCTCTCAACAAAGCTGAAGATCAGCTTGAAAAGGCCGAAGTGAAGGAGTACCGAGATCAGGTGGAGATCTTCCGCAAAGCCGTTGATGAAGGCAGTAAGAACAAGGACCTGACACTGGCAGAAGCGGCTGATCAACTGAAGGGCAAGGCTGCTCCTCTGCTCGTGGCTCGTGAGCAACTGGCATCCACAACGGTTTGCATCGATGACATCTCCGATGACAGCTCCGATGCCAAGTCGGATGACAAGTCGGATGACAAGTCGGATGACAAGTCGGATGACAAGTCGGATGACAAATCAAAGTCCTGATCAGGGTCCTTCAGAGACGGATCTCAGAGTCGGATTCAGAGACGGCGGCGGAAGCGATCTTCCCCAAAGCTTCCGCTGCTCCCGCTACCAGATTCATCGATGCGGCTCAAACGCCAGACGTTTCGAGTGACACGCCGAGCTTTTAATCCACCTCGCTCAACTGCTTCCGTTCCTGGTCGAGCACCAAGGAGGTAGGTGACTTCAGCCGTCGTCAGAGGAGCTCCGCTTTCAACGGCTAGAGCGGTGAGTTCAAGTCTCTGACGAAGCTGCCTCACCATTCCGGCATGGCTGTTCTGATCAGTCTCCAGCCAAGGCATCTCGACCTGGCCTTCACCGGCAAGACGCTGCATCAGGCTGTAGCTGACAAGTCCGAGAGCCTGTTCGGCATTGAGCTCTGTTGAGAGCCGGCCAGGTTCCTCAGTTTTTCTACGGGCGGAAGCCATGGCTTACAGGGCGGTTGGGCTGAAGTTATCGGCTGTGTCGAGCTGTGCAAGCGCTTGAGCTCTGTTTCCCCAATCGGCTTCCGGTAAGCTCCGCGCTATGAATCGTTTCGCCGGCTTGGACGCCAGGGAGCGACGGGTTGGCGGAAGCGCTCTCGTCACTGGCACGGAGGTGAATTCCTCTGTCAGTGGAGCGAGCTGCGTCGTTACTACTGACTCGGAGTCTTCTCGACTTAGTCGGAAAAATAGTCTTGTGCAGTCAATCGAGCTGCGCACCCATGTGTTCATCGATTCACTGCAGCCACAGCTGGCCGCATACATGGGAACGGTGAGTCAGGGTTTTTTGCCGATTCCAGGGGATGCCTGCCTGTGGATGGAGGTTTCGCCAGGTATGGCTGTTCATCGGGTGACAGACATTGCCCTAAAGGCCAGCAATGTGCGCCTCGGACAGATGGTGGTGGAAAGGGCCTTCGGTTCGATGGCCCTCTATCACCGAGACCAGAGCACAGTCCTCCATTCTGGCGATGTGGTGCTTGAGGCCATCGGCAGCTCTGTTGACCAGCGAACTCTCGCTGAGGTGAGTTGGACCGAAGTGATTCGAGCGATCACTCCTGATCATGCTGTGCTGATCAACCGAATCAATCGCCGCGGTTCCATGATCGAGTCCGGGATGAGCATGTTCATCCTTGAGACCGAGCCTGCTGGTTACGTCTTGATTGCCGCGAATGAAGCGGAGAAGGCATCCAACATCACTCTCGTGGATGTCAAGGCTGTGGGAGCTTTCGGACGCCTCACTTTGGCGGGGCGAGAGGGTGATGTGGAGGAGGCCGCGGCGGCTGCCATGCGTGCGATTGATTTGGTGAATCGACGCGCCGCGCGGAGCTAAACGTTCAGTCCAGTTCCAGTCTTCTGCGCAGACCAGGTGCCAGTGCGCGGGCGGCCTTGCCTCGGCTTCCAAGTTTGGACAGCTGGGAGGTGTTCAGCTCTCCATAACTGCAGCCGGCCTCACGCACCCAGAACAAGGATTCAATGCCGCCTCCTGGATAGGCCGGTGCATAGAGAAGCTCACCCCAGCAGATTCCTTCTGCCTGCTCCTCGCAGACCCCATCGGGTGAACAGAGCACCATGGCGCTCCGGAAGCGGGCACTTCGATAGGGCACGTCCGCCATGGCCTGGATGAGCTTCGAGAGTTTTTGCTCGTTACTGGAGGCGAGTCGGGCCGTATAAAGCCCTGGAGCGCCATTGAGGGCATCCACTTCAAGTCCGGAATCATCGGCGAGAGTCCAACAGCCTGTTCTCGCCGCCGCTGCACTGGCCTTCAAGCGTGCGTTCTCGAAGTAGGTGTTGCCGGTCTCCTCAACATCCAGATCGTCAGGTTGACGCTGCACAGTCACACTGATCGGGCCGAGCATCGTTTCAATCTCAGCGACCTTGTTTGGATTACCGCTGGCAATGATCAGCGTGCGCAAAGCGCTGCTCCTGGAGTGGAGCACCATTGTGTGTGATCAGGTGTAATTCTTCTGAACTTCAGTCCTCACAGGAAACCTGAACAGGTTGAACATCCCGCCCGGCAAGCCCGGACTTTCAGGTATCCGTTTGTAAAGCTATGGACTTTTTGAGGTTGCGCTACCGCATGTGTTGGGGCGCTGACCTTGGAGCGCACAGTTCTTTAGATCAGTCCCTGACAGGGTGATCAGCAGGGCTTATCAGGTTCACTACGGACTGTGATCCCGGCAAAGCGCATTAGCTCTTGACGGGGCGCCCATTGGCAGAGCAGTCTCATCGGCGAACATCCCCCCCCTATTCCCGGTAGGTAATGGCAAACGAAACCATGGGCATCGCTCTCGGCATGATCGAGACACGCGGCCTCGTTCCTGCGATCGAAGCGGCTGACGCCATGACCAAGGCTGCTGAAGTGCGCCTGATTGGTCGCGAGTTCGTCGGTGGCGGTTACGTCACCGTTCTGGTGCGCGGCGAAACCGGTGCTGTGAATGCTGCTGTGCGTGCTGGCGCCGATGCCTGTGAGCGCGTTGGCGACGGCCTCGTAGCTGCACACATCATCGCTCGCCCCCACCGTGAAGTGGAGCCTGCGCTGGGCAATGGCAACTTCCTTGGTCAGAAGGACTGAGATCGACTGAGCCTCTGAAGAATTCTGAGGTTTCAACGACTTACCCGCCTTCAACGACTTAACGGACTTTTCTTATGAGCAAGAAGTACGACGCCGGGGTAAAGGAGTACAGAGACACTTACTGGACTCCTGATTACGTCCCCCTAGACACCGACCTGCTGGCCTGCTTCAAGTGCACCGGCCAGGAAGGAGTTCCCAAGGAAGAAGTAGCCGCTGCTGTGGCTGCTGAGTCCTCAACAGGCACCTGGTCCACTGTGTGGTCCGAGCTCCTCACCGATCTCGACTTTTACAAAGGCCGTTGCTACCGCATCGAAGACGTCCCTGGTGACAAGGAGGCGTTCTATGCCTTCATCGCCTACCCACTCGATCTGTTCGAAGAGGGTTCCATCACCAACGTTCTGACCTCACTGGTTGGCAACGTCTTCGGTTTCAAGGCTCTGCGACACCTGCGCCTTGAAGATCTGCGCTTTCCGATCGCCTTCATCAAGACCTGCTACGGCCCCCCGAACGGCATTCAGGTCGAGCGTGACCGGATGAACAAGTACGGCCGTCCTCTGCTGGGTTGCACCATCAAGCCGAAGCTCGGCTTGAGCGGTAAGAACTATGGCCGTGTGGTCTATGAGTGCCTGCGTGGCGGTCTGGATTTCACCAAAGACGACGAGAACATCAACTCCCAGCCTTTCCAGCGCTGGCAGAACCGTTTCGAGTTCGTTGCCGACGCCATCAAGCTGTCTGAGCAGGAAACCGGCGAGCGCAAAGGTCACTACCTCAACGTGACCGCCAACACTCCAGAGGAGATGTATGAGCGCGCTGAGTTCGCTAAGGAACTCGGTATGCCGATCGTGATGCACGACTTCATCACCGGTGGCTTCACCGCCAATACCGGTCTTTCGAAGTGGTGCCGCAAGAACGGCATGTTGCTGCACATTCACCGTGCCATGCACGCGGTGATCGACCGTCACCCCAAGCACGGCATCCACTTCCGCGTACTCGCCAAGTGTCTGCGTCTGTCGGGCGGTGACCAGCTCCACACCGGCACCGTTGTCGGCAAGTTGGAAGGTGATCGTCAAACCACCCTCGGCTACATCGATCAGCTGCGCGAATCATTCGTGCCTGAAGATCGCAGCCGCGGCAACTTCTTCGATCAGGACTGGGGTTCCATGCCTGGTGTGTTTGCGGTTGCTTCCGGTGGCATCCACGTTTGGCATATGCCTGCACTGGTGGCGATCTTTGGGGACGATTCCGTTCTCCAGTTCGGTGGTGGTACCCATGGTCACCCTTGGGGCTCCGCTGCAGGTGCTGCTGCCAACCGTGTGGCTCTTGAGGCCTGCGTCAAGGCACGTAATGCCGGTCGCGAGATCGAGAAAGAAAGCCGCGACATCCTTATGGAAGCCGGCAAGCACAGCCCTGAGCTGGCGATCGCGCTCGAGACCTGGAAGGAGATCAAGTTCGAGTTCGACACCGTCGACAAGCTCGACGTTCAGAACTGATAGCAACCACGGCCGGTTGACTTAACCGGCCACATTTTTTACTTCTACCCAGGATCCCCATGCCTTTCCAGAGCACCGTGGGTGACTACAAAACAGTCGCCACCCTGGAGACTTTCGGCTTTCTTCCGCCGATGACCCAGGACGAGATCTACGACCAGATCGCTTACATCATTGCCCAGGGTTGGAGCCCGCTCATTGAGCATGTCCATCCCAGCAACTCCATGGCCACTTATTGGTCTTATTGGAAGCTGCCCTTCTTTGGTGAGAAGGACCTCAACGTTGTAGTGAGTGAGCTCGAGGCCTGCCATCGGGCCTACCCCGACCACCACGTACGCATGGTCGGTTACGACGCCTACACCCAGAGCCAGGGTGCCTGCTTCGTGGTGTTCGAAGGTCGCTGATCCTTCGAACCCTTGGTTCCGAGCCCTGATCTAGTTCAGGGCTCCAGATTTATTCCGGGGGCATCAGCCCCCTGCTCTTCGACGACTTCACCGGGCGGACATGGCAAGACTTTCCAGTCGAGAACTCGCACTTGAGCGCCGCAAAGCGCTGACGACCTCGGGTAAAAAGGCGTCTGCTGCTACCGGGGCCAACAGCCGGGTGCGCACATTGACCGATGCCCGTCCCACTCGTACGGAAGTCACTGCAGTGAACGAGCCAGCGGTGACTACTCCTGTTGCGGCAGAGCCGCAGCGTGCGGTCTCTTTGACCCGGATGGCCTCAACTTCACGCAGTTCTCAGGTGAAGGCTCAGCGCAATCCCAGCCGTGATCTGGTGCTGTCCCGTCGCGAAGCCTTGTCTCGCCGCGGCAAGACCTCCGCATCGAGCAGCGACCGCAACCGCGCTGATGTGGCCCGTAAAGCAGCTGTACCTGCAGCGGTTGTTGCTCCTGAAAAAGTCGAACGTCCCGCAGTCACAGTCGAGCTGACCTCGCGCTTCGGTGAACGTCGTGCAGGCCTTGAGCGTCGCTCGGTCACCCCCAAAAGGAGATCCATCGAAAATCCCAGCCGTGCTCTTGTGCTGGCACGTCGTGATGCCATGTCAAAACATGGCAAAACCGCAGGTAAGCAGCCCACCAGTGCTGCAGCGGTAGCCCGTCAGGCCAATCCTGATCTTTCCAGCCGGGAGATTGCGCAACAGGTGCGCGAGTTGCGGGCGAAAGCCGGTTCCATCACCAAGCAGAACGCTGGGGTCACCCGTCCCAGCGGCCCCAATCGCCACGGCGCCAAGCAGGCTGCCGATGCTCACTGGAAAGTGGGAGAAAGCACCACACCGGCTGGCCAGACCGTGACCGGTACCCAGGCCAACCGCTCGCTGAAGACCACTGGCAACGAGGCCAGCACCTGCCGCTCGATCACCGGCACCGAATATCTCGGCGCTGAAGTTTTCCAGACGTTCTGCCAGCAGGCTCCAGAGCCAACGACACCCGCGAAGGTGAGAACGACGTCTACCAGTCATGGCAACCGAGTGACCGGCAATGAAGTCGGTCGATCGGGCAAGGTCACCGGCGACGAACCTGGCACTTGCAAAAATGTGACAGGCACGGAATATATTTCTGCGAATCAGTCCGCTGCCTACTGCGGTGGCTCCAACCCATCCCATCGAAAGGTCGGTCACAGCCTCACCCTTGAGGGCCGCTCTGTGAGTGGCGTGATGGTGGGCCGTTCTGCCAGCGTCACCGGTGATGAAGCTGGTGCCAACCGCAGCCTCACCGGAGACCAGTACCTCGGTTCAGACCCCCTGCCCGATGGTCGACCAGCCGCGAAGGTCGGTTTGTCCGCAACCCTTTCAGGTACTGGCGTGACCGGCACTTTGGTCGGTCGTTCTTCCCAGGTGACCGGTGATGAGTTCGGATCCTGTCACCGTGTGACAGGTAATCAGTACCTCAGCGCCGAGCAGTTCAATGGCTTCTGCGGTGCAAAACCAGAACCCGAGGCGGCCAAGGTCGGTTACAGCATCACCAACCGCAATCAGGTTGTGAGCGGTACTCGCACGGGCCGTTCCGAGCGCGTGACCGGTGATGAGCCCGGTAGTTGTCAGGCCGTGACCGGCACTCCTTATGCCGGTCTCGAGCAGGCAGGTCAGCATTGCGGGACCCCTGCTGTCCAGGCGATCAGAGAGCGCACACCTGTGCGTCCGGGTACACCTTCCGCCGCCATGACAGGCATCCAGCCTGGTGTGGGGGGAGTCATGACCGGTGATCAGCGTGGTGCCTGTGAAGCGGTCACTGGTACTCCCTACGTGGGTGCAGACCAATTGGCTGCAGCCTGTGGTGCAGAGGCTCCGGCTGGTACCGACACGCACGGTCAATCTCCTGAAGGTGCCGCCTGGACTCGTTTCAGCGTGATGTCACCAGCTCGTGCAGCTCAGCAGCAGCGTGATGCGCAGGGTTCCGTCACCGGGACCGCCTACGAGAACGGCAATCGCATCACCGGCCCTTTTGACATGGCCGGCGGCAAGGTCACCGGCACCGAACAGTTCCGCTTTGACAATCGCGACTTTCAGCGCCGGCACTTTCAGCCCACGGTGGCTGTTGTCAGTGAACCGGCTGATGAGCCCACCTCTCGCGTGACAGGCGAGGGCTCCTCCACCAAGGTGACTGGAGATGACTGGGACCGTGGTGAGCATGTCACCGGTACCGAAGGTGCTTCTGCCCGTCGGCGCAACCCCAGTCGTCCTGGTCCGATGGGGGCCATGGCTCCCTTCGAGCGCAAGCGAAATGAGCAAGCCGAGTGGCCCGTCTGCCTTGTGACTGGATCCCATGGCAACACCGACAAAGGCTCTCTGATCACCGTCTCCGGCGGCGCAAGGGGCTGATTCGCGAATGGTTCGCTCTATGCCTTCCCGTGGCGGGCGACCTTTAGCGCCCACCGCTCCCACTCGTCGCCAGCTCCAGGCCTCACTGGCTCAGGTCACTGCCAATGCAGAATCTCTCTCCCCAGGTGAGGTCAGCTCGCCAGCGGGCAGCACAGCGCGGCAGTCGTCTCTTCAGCGTCGCCAGGCCCTGACGACATCTGGCAAGGCAGCTTTGTCGAAAGGAGGTTCCGTATCAGGCGGACGCATCCGTTCCCAGGCTGACCGCCGTCGTTCAACACCCCAGCAGCCCGGTCGGCTCAAGCGTGGAGAGTCCAGGACGTCGGTCGCGGTCAATCTCAGCAGAACATCCCTCCCCTGGTCGGTGCAGTCCCATCCGCTCACCGACCAGTCGGCCAACGAACACCTCAAGGCCTACGAGCTTGAGGTGAAGGGTCGCTTTGATCGGATCGTTCCTCTGCTGAAGCGGGTCTCTGCTCTACAGCACGAACCTGACTTTCTGGCGCAGGCTCAACGGCTTGCACGCTCCGAGCTTGGTTTCGATCTTCCTGATCACATCCTTGAGAAGTCGTGGGTGAGACCTCTTGATATGCGCGCACTGTTTGCATGGTGCGTCTTTCAGTCCCACCAGCTGTTCAGTGAACGTTTTTTCCAGGACGACCCCCTGGAAGCCGCTTCAGGCAGTCGAGCTTCGGAGGAATTCAATGCCTTCCTTCTCGATTGCGGTTTTCATCTTCTTGACGTCACTCCTTGCGCCGATGGTCGCCTGGCTCACACGATCGCTTACGCGCTGAGGATCCCTTTTAGTGCTGTGCGCCGTCGCTCCCATGCCGGAGCGATGTTTGACGTAGAGAACACTGTCAATCGCTGGATCAAGACAGAACATCGCCGTTTTCGGGAGCAAGTGCCGAATGAGGCGCATGCGCCGACCCGTTATCTGAAGGTGGTGGCTTATCACTTCAGCTCCCTCGATCCAACTCATCAGGGTTGTGCAGCCCACGGCAGCGATGACGCGCTGGCTGCTGCCTCAGGTCTTCAGCGTCTGCATGACTTTCGGGAAGCTGTTGAAAACAGCTTCTGCTGTGGTGCTTCTGTTGATCTGCTTTTAATCGGACTGGACACCGATACCGATGCCATTCGTGTTCACGTTCCTGATCAGATCGGTGAGATCCGACTGGATCAGTGGCTCTGTGCCAGATCGCTTTACGAAAGCACCGCTCCGCTCACGGTGCAGCAGGCGATGGATGCCATCCAGGCCGCTGTTCAGACCCATGTGTCATCAGCCCCCGATGAAGGCATGGTGAGGTTCATCACACGATTGCTTGTCAGCAATATCTCCCAGCAGGACTACGTTCGATCGCTTCATCACGGTGCCTATCCCGATGCCGGCCATGCGGAGCGCTTCATCGGTGTCGGCATCGGTTTCAAGGAGGTGCATCTGCGCAACCTCACCTATTTCGCTCATCTCGACACCGTTGAACAAGGCGCTCCAGATCTTGATGTCGGTGTGAAAATCTTCAAGGGGCTCAATGTTGCCCGCGATCTGCCGATTCCGGTCGTGGTTCGTTTCGATTATTCCGGCAAGGTTCCCGGTGCACGGGAGCGTGCTATTGCCGATTGCCATCGAATTCAGAAGGCCATCGATGAGCGTTATTCAGCGCTCGTTAGCGAAGGACTTCTCCACACGTTTCTCACAATCCGTGACCGTGACCAGCCGCTTCCGGCGGTGGCGGTAGGTTCCACACTCGATCCCGTCCAGCAGGAGGCTCACTGACCATGCTGATTGTCAAGGTCCTCAAGCCGCTCGTTTCAACCAACCGGATTCCGGATTTCGAGCACAAACATCTCCAGGTGGTTTTGGACGGCAGCACCAAGAAAGTGGCCGTGGATGCAGTCGGCGCCAAGCCCGGAGACTGGGTGATCTGCGTGAGCAGTTCCGCCGCCCGTGAGGCTGCCGGCAGCAAGTCATACCCCAGTGACCTCACCATTGTGGGAATCATTGACCACTGGGAACCCGATCCACCCAAGCCTTCCCCATCTCCCAAGCCAGGAGCCCAGACCTGATGGAGATCATGCAGGTGATGGGGACCCTGGTTTGCTCCTACCGCCTGGCGGGGTTGGATCACATGCACCTGCGCATTCTCAGAAATAACAAGGGCAAGGAGCTTGTTGCTGTTGATCCTGTTGGAGCCCGAGAGGGCAACTGGGTGTTCACCGCCAGTGGTTCTGCAGCCCGTTTTGCCTGCCCCAACAGTTCCGTGCTGACGGACCTGACCATCGGTGGAATCATCGACCACTGGATGCCGGATGGATAACTGATCGCGTCCCTTCCTTCCATTTCATCCGTCCGAAACCTGTCTCATGGCATCCCCAGCTCCCCGTCGTCGCTCTTCCGCAGCAGCAGCTTCGACCACATCAGTGACCGCCAAGGCCTCAGGCCAGGCCTCCGCTGGGGCCTCAGCTACCCCTGCATCAAAAGCCGTTTCCTCTACATCTGAGCCTGCAGCCTCCTCGACCACTGTGGATGTGACTCCTGTCGCCAGCAGCCGCTCCACAACCACCCGTCGCAGCACTTCCGCAAGGTCCGCCCCTAGCCGTGCAATGGCGGCAAGGGGCAGCAGCAGCCGTCGCGCCTCGTCGTCCTCAGGCTCGTCTGGGTCCGGTCGTTCCTCCAAGTCCGTCGCTGCTGCTCTCGAGCCCCCTGTGAGGGGAATTGCCCTCGGCATGATCGAAACGCGAGGCATGGTGCCGGCCATCGAGGCTGCTGACGCCATGACGAAGGCCGCCGAAGTGCAGCTGATCAGCCGTGAATATGTCGGTGGTGGCTACGTCACAGTCATGGTTCGCGGTGAGACCGGTGCTGTGAACGCTGCAGTACGTGCAGGAGCTGATGCCTGTGAGCGTGTCGGTGACGGCCTCGTGGCCGCCCACATCATTGCTCGCCCCCACCAGGAGGTTGAGCCTGCTCTCGTGCCGACCAATGTTCGAAGACGCAGTTGATCAATAACGTTTCTGTGCATCATTTCGGACTAGATTCCCGGCCCAACCCGCATCACAACGGCCCTTAAGGTCTCGTTGCTTTTGACTACAGCTCTTTCGCTGCCTCTTCAGACCGCCTGGTTGATCCCGCTCTATGGATTTGCCGGAATGCTGGTGTCCCTTCCCTGGGCCTTCGGATGGTTCCGCAGGGATGCCCATCGGCCGCCGGCGTACCTCAACATCCTGCTGACCCTGCTGGCCGTGGTTCACGGCAGTCTTGTGCTCAGGGATGTCATGGCCAATGGTCCTGCCGTGATCGGCATGCCATGGCTGTCTGTGGGTGATCTCAATCTTGAAATCAGCTTCGGTCTTTCACTCACAAACGTTTCAGCCCTTGAGCTGATCACCGGCCTGAGCCTTCTCTCCCAGATCTATTCGCTGGGGTACCTCGACAAAGAATGGGCCCTGGCCCGCTTCTTTGCCTTGCTTGGCTTTTTCGAAGGTGCCATGTCGGGTGTTGTGCTGAGCGATTCGTTGTTCCAGAGCTATTTCCTTCTGGAGATGCTGACCCTCTCGACCTATCTGCTGGTGGGCTTTTGGTATGCCCAGCCGCTGGTGGTCACCGCCGCTCGTGACGCGTTCCTGACCAAGAGAGTTGGTGATGTGATGCTGTTGATGAGTGTGGTGGCCCTTACGGCCTGGTCTGGAGTCACAAGCTTCGATGACTTGTATAGCTGGTCGGCTCAGGACACCCTGACCCCCTTGGCTGCGACACTTCTCGGCCTCGGGCTGGTCGCGGGACCAACCGGTAAGTGCGCTCAGTTCCCCATGCACCTCTGGCTTGATGAGGCCATGGAGGGACCGAACCCTGCATCAATTTTGCGCAATTCCGTTGTGGTGACCTGTGGTGCGATTGTGCTGCTAAAGGTCATGCCCCTGCTGCAGCATGCGCCCGTCACTCTTGTGGTGCTTCAGGTGATCGGCACGATCAGCGCCATCGGCGGTTCCTTGGTCTCCATCGCCCAGGTTGATATCAAGCGGACGCTGTCTTACTCCACGACGGCCTATCTCGGTCTGGTGTTCATTGCCATTTCTCTGCAGGTGCCCGTGCTGGCACTGCTGCTGCTATACGCCCACGCTGTGTCGAAGGCTCTTCTGTCGATGAGTGTGGGTGGGGTGATCGCCTCGACCAACTGTCAGGACATCACCGAGCTCGGTGGTCTGGGCAGTCGTATGCCTGCCACCACAGGCGCCTATCTGGTTGGTGGAGCTGGGCTGGTCGGATTGCTTCCACTCGGTGGATTCCTCTGCCTGGCCCAGGCCGTGGAGTTGGTCGGTGCCAGAGCGGTGGTGTTCGTACCGGTTTTCCTGATCACCAATGCCCTCACAGCGTTGAACCTCACCCGGGTGTTCCGTCTGGTGTTCCTTGGTCCGTCGCTCGCCAAGACGCGCCGGGCGGCGGAGATCAACTGGCAGATGGCGCTGCCGATGGTCGCGCTCACCGTGATTGTGGTGCTGACGCCGTTCCTGCTGATTCGTCTGGAATCCCTCGATGGTCTGCTGGCTTTCCCTTTCTGGGCCGCTGCTCTTGTGGTCTCCAGTGGTGCTGCAGGTTTGCTTGCCGGGGCTCTCGTTCCGCTCAACAAAGCCTGGTCACGCTCGCTCAATCCAATTCTTCGTTGGTTTCAAGATCTGCTCGCCTACGACTTCTACACCGAGCGTTTTTATCGAGTCACCATTGTCAATGTGGTGGCCACCTTCTCGCAGCTCGCCGGCTGGTTTGACCGCAATGTCGTTGATGGCGTGCTGCACGGTCTCGCACGCTTTTCACTGTCGAGTGCCGAAGGCCTGAAGCTGAGCATCAGCGGTCAGACCCAGTCGTATGTACTCACCGTGATCGGTGCCATCGTGCTGCTGCTCATGTCTCTGAGCTGGGTTCTGAAGTGAGGTCATCATGCTGACGCTTCTTCTTCTGATCCCCTTCCTAGGTGCATTGCTGATCAGTGTTCTGCCGGGTTTAGGCAGCTCCGACATTTCCGAGAGTGTCGGCCGCAGCCGAACCTTCACCCTGGCCATCCTCGCTGTGCAGTGCCTGGTCAGTTTTGGTCTGCTGGTCCCCTTTTCGGCCGTCGAGCCCGGACAGCAACTGGTGGAGATCCTTCCCTGGCTTCCTCAGATGGGGCTTGAATTCAGCCTGGGCGTTGATGGTCTGTCGCTTCCGCTTGTGCTGATGAACGGGGTGCTCTGTCTTGTGGCAGCAGCTGCCTCGCGCTCGGTTGAGAATCGACCACGTGTCTATTTTGCCCTTCTGCTGGTGATCAGCGGCGCTGTGAATGGAGCTTTTCTCGCTCAGAACCTTCTGCTCTTCTTCCTGTTCTATGAACTGGAATTGATTCCTCTTTGGCTGCTCATCGCCATCTGGGGTGGCGCCAACAGGGCCTATGCCTCTACCAAGTTCCTGATCGTCACGGCTGTGTCCGGTGTTCTGATCCTGGCGGCCTTCCTGGGGATTGCCCTGGTGACGGAGAGCGTTGATTTTGGAATCCGGCCGATCCTCACGACTCAGATGGGACTGACCAGCCAGCTGGTGCTGATGACCTGCCTGCTGATCGGCTTCGGGATCAAGATTCCTCTCTTTCCCTTCCACACCTGGCTGCCAGATGCGCACACCGAAGCGTCCACGCCGGTTTCAGTGTTGTTGGCCGGGGTTTTGCTCAAGCTGGGCACCTACGGCCTTCTGCGTTTCTGCCTCGGCCTTTTCCCGGAGGCCTGGTCCGTTGCTGCTCCATGGCTGGCCGGCTGGGCTGCGGTTTCGGTGCTGTATGGATCGCTGGCAGCCATTGCCCAGTCCGACATGAAGAGAATGGTTGCCTATAGCTCCGTGGGCCATATGGGCTATGTGCTGCTCGCCGCCGCGGCGGCCACTCCTCTCGCGCTGATTGGCGCTCTGTTCCAGATGGTCAGCCATGGCCTGATCTCAGCAGTTCTTTTCCTTGCTGTTGGAATCGTGTACGAGCGCACCGGCACCCGCGATCTGAATGTGTTGAGGGGGCTGCTGAATCCTCAGCGTGGTCTTCCACTCACTGGCACTTTGATGATTATCGGCGTGATGGCCAGTGCAGGTATCCCCGGCATGGCCGGGTTCATTTCTGAATTCCTGGTGTTCAAAGGCAGTTTCGAGATGTTCCCTGTGGCCACCCTCCTCTCCATGGTCGGCTCCGGCCTCACGGCCGTGTATTTCCTGCTGCTGGTCAACCGTGCCTTTTTCGGGCGTCTTGCGGTGGCTCCCGGTGCCAATCAGAATCCAAAAATTCTCAATCAGGTTCCCTTCTCTCATCATATTCCGGCACTTTCGATGTCCTTACTCATCCTTCTGCTCGGTATCGTTCCCAACCTGCTCGTGGGCCTCAGCCAGCCAGCCACCGCCCAGCTCAGTGAACTCGCCACACTGGTCAAGCCTGGAGGGCTTTCATGACCACCACTGCCCGACCTCAAGCCACCGAACCCACGCTCCCCGATCAGGAGGAGTTGATCAGGCGTCTGCTCTCGGATGCCCCTCTACTGGCTGACACCCCTGATCATCTGCTGCAGGTGGTCAATGTGCTTGAGAGTTATGGGCTCGTGCTGGATGCCTACAGCTGCAATCTTGTGTATCAGGGCAAGACACAGCTTCTCAACCCGTTCCCGGTGTTCCGCTTCTTTCACGAAGGGTTTACTGCCAAGCGCTTCTGGGAGCACCTGAAGGGTGATCGCATCAATTTTGAATATGCCGAGTACTGCCAGAAGGCGATGTTCTGGCATGGCACCGGTGGGATGGATGCTTATTTCGATTCAGAGACGTTTCAGGATGTGTGTCGCCGCGTGATCGCCTTGCGCTCCAAGCGGGATCCGCTCCTGCGTCTGGTGAACACTCTTTATCCGGGATTCGCTCCCGAGGCGATCAGGTCGATGACGACGATCTATGCACTCGGTCTGTTCTGGCGAGTGATGAGTGACATTTTCATTGATTTGGCACGCCGCTATCGCATCGGTGAAGTGGCCTGTGTCCTTGATGTGGTTCACCACATTCGTGATGGCCTGGTGGCCGCTGCAGGTAATCCCATCACCTACGAGGTCATGGTGGGTGGTGAGTCCGTGTGGGTTCTCCCACCAGAAGCCGGTCTGACCTTCCTTGTAGATGTTGCCGTTCCTTATGTGGAGGCGGTGTTCTTTCGAGGCATGCCATTTCTGGGGACGGTGTCCTACAACGCCCAGGCCCGTCAGATCGCGGCCGACCAGAGCCTGTTCAAATACGGAGCCCTTTACGCTGATCCCCTGCCGAGCATGGGAGCTGGAATTCCTCCCAGCCTGTGTATGTCAGACATGTACCGGAATCTTCCCGAGGAGCTCAGCCGCTGGTACGACCATCACGGCCGTGCTCAGGCTGATGCCCATGTTCAGATCTGTATCAGCTTCCAGAAGTCGATGTTCTGTGTCACCAACGCAGCGATCGCCGGAACGATGCCCAATCCTCTTGATACTCAGGATCCCGAGCAACAGGCGGCCAATCATGCTTATGCGTCTGCTTGGTCAGAACGCCTGATGGGCTGTCAGAGGGGGGCTCTCCTTTAGGTTTCGATAGGCCTCGAGGTTGTCGATGGAACCTTGGAATGAACGCAAGCGTCCTGTCTGTCTGGAGAAGAGATTCGAGTTCGACAGCTACAGCTCAACCCGTGATTTTCTTGATCGGCTGGGTGAGTTCAGTGAAGCGCGCAATCGCTACCCCGATATCAGCTTTGGGAAAACCTATGTGAACATCACCCTGCGCCCCAATGAGGACGCGGAGGATGCGACGCTTACCGATTTAGATCACTCCTTCGCAGCGGCGATTGATGGACTCATCGATTGATCTTGAAGCCAGTTTCATGGCTTCGGGAGTTGGAGAGGTTCTTGACCACCTGGACACCGAGCTGATCGGTCTGCGGCCAGTCAAAACGAGAATCCGTGAGATCGCCGCTTTGCTTTTGGTGGATCAGGCTCGGCAGTCCCTGGATTTGGTCAGCAAAGCTCCAAGTCTGCATATGTCGTTCACCGGTCAACCAGGAACCGGAAAAACAACAGTTGCGCAGAAGATTTCGCAGATTCTTCATCGCCTCGGCTACTTGCGCAAAGGCCATGTGATCACCGTCACCAGGGATGACCTTGTTGGTCAATATGTGGGGCACACGGCCCCGAAAACCAAAGAGATGATCAAACGCGCCCATGGAGGCGTTCTGTTCATTGACGAGGCTTATTACCTCTACAAACCGGGAAATGAACGAGATTATGGAGCTGAAGCGATTGAGATTCTTCTGCAGGAGATGGAGAGCCAGCGCAATGATCTTGTGGTGATCTTTGCCGGTTACAAAGACCGGATGACAGCTTTTTATCAATCCAATCCAGGACTCTCCTCAAGAGTTGCTCACCACATCGACTTCCCTGATTACAGCCAGAGTGAATTGATGGCGATTGCTGAATTGTTGCTGGAACAACAGCAGTACCGATTTAGCGAGGCAGCGGTCGAAGCCTTTCACGGTTACATCAGCCGGCGGCGTCAATTGCCCTTCTTCGCCAATGCACGCTCAGTCCGCAATGCTCTCGATCGTCTGCGACTGCGGCATGCCAACCGCTTGTTCTCACGCCGAGGTCAACCTCTCAGTCGTGAAGCTCTGATCACCATCGAAGCAGCGGACGTTTTCGCCAGTCGTGTTTTCCAGGGGGAAGTGGAGGGAGCCGATCTTTCTAGGCCACTGACCGACGGAGCCGAATGAGCTTCCCTCGGCTCGGCTTGCATCAAGCAATGCTCATCTAGGGGTGGGCTGCTCTAGATCTCGTCGGATCAGCGCCATCAGGTAGGAGGGCGCCTTGTAGCGACCGGGCAAGCAGCGGTTCAGGGTTTCCAGATGGCCCCAGCAAACGGTTTTTTCAATGTCCTTCGCCTCGCGTCCTTCCTTGAGAAGCCGTCGTAACGCCTTGCAGTACAGGGGATAACCCGCTTCCAATTCGCCGATGGTCAGCTTGGCCTGGGCCATGAAGGTCGCTCGGTTCATCTCTTAACTTATGAAACCGCCGGATCGCTTCATCCAAGCCAGGCGATGCAATCGATCTCCACCTTGGAGCCCTTGGGTAGTGCTGCCACCTGAACACAGGCCCTGGCAGGACTCACACCGCTTCCGAACATTTCGGCATAGATCGCATTGACCACCTGAAAGTCAGCGAGATCGACGAGGTACACGGTTGTGCGAACCACCTTGGCGGCCTCCGTTCCCGCAGCGTTCAGGACGGCCTTCAGATTGCGCAGCACTTGTCTCGTCTCCGCTTCCACATCGCCGCCGCCCACCATCTCTCCAGTGGCAGGGTCAAGAGGGATCTGGCCTGAGCAATAAAGCCATCCGCCAGCCTGTACAGCCTGGTTGTATGGCCCCACCGGAGCCGGTGCATCTGCGGTGGTGATGGCTTGATGGGCGGTGGTCGACATAAAGAGGGATCACAATGGGGTTGCATTTTCGCGCTTCGTGTCGATGGAGTCCCTTCCGGTCGAGATCGACGGTCTCTGGCACAGCTATGACGCTTCCTTAACGGAGTGGACTCTTCAAGACATCAATTTCAGCCTGCAGGGCGGCGAACTAGTGGGGTTGCTGGGCCCCTCTGGATGCGGCAAGACCACGTTGCTCAGACTGATCGCCGGTTTCGAGACTCCAGTCCGCGGCAGCATTCGCCTTCATGGCCGCGAGGTGGCCAGCCCCCAGCGCTCCTTGGCCGCCGAACGCCGTGGAGTGGGCATGGTGTTTCAGGACTATGCCCTTTTCCCTCACCTCAATGGCTGGGACAACACCTGTTTTGGTCTTCGCCGCGGGCAGGACACCGGTCGAGCGGAATGGTTGCTTGAGCTGCTGGGTCTGGAACTGTTGAAAGAGCGTTATCCCCATGAACTCTCAGGCGGTCAACGTCAACGCCTTGCCTTAGCGAGAGCCCTGGCACCGGCCCCGTCGGTGGTGCTGCTCGATGAACCTTTCTCCAACCTTGATGTGGAGGTTCGGCTGCGCCTTCGCAGTGAACTGCCTTCCGTTCTCAGTGCTTGCAACGCCAGTGGTGTTCTGGTCACCCATGACCCGGAGGAGGCCCTGGCAATCTGCAGTCGGGTGGCTGTTCTACGCGACGGACGTCTGCATCAGTGCGCCAGTCCGAAGGATCTGGTGGAGTCACCGGCAACCCCCTTCGTGGGCAGCTTTGTTCTTCAGCGCAATGTTCTACCGGTCTGGAACGATGCCGCCGGCGGTTGCCTGCGCTGCCCCCTAGGTGACTTGGAGAGGCCTGGCGATCTTCAGGCGGATTCCCTGCCTGAGGATGCAACGGTTCTGGTTGCTCCCGAAGCGATCGCACTGCTAGAGGATTCCAATGGTGAGGATCAGGTGGTGGGGCGTGAGTTCCTCGGCCACAGCTGGATGTACAGGGTGAAGAGCGGTGATCGTCAGTTGCGGCTGCTGAGACCTTTATCCGAGGACTATGAACGGGGCCAAAACTGTCGTCTGGTTTTGCAGCCCGGTTCATCGGTTCTGCTGCACCCTCAGCGACGTGCTCTGCTCACCAAAGCCTGCTGAGCCTTTCTCAGCCGCTCCAGCTGTCCTTGTGAAGCCTGAGTTCACGTAGTTCCTGGACTGAGCAAGCGCGCAGAAACAGATTGGTGCGGCGCTCCTCTCCCATGGTGCTGGGCAGGGAAAGACCTCCACGGCTGCGGAGGTCTCTCACCGTGCTCAGACGTGCAGCGATCGCCTGATCATCCGGTCTGAGGGCGTGGGCCCAGCGCAGGTTGCCTTCGGTGTACTCGTGAGCGCAATGCACGATGGTGTCGTCCGGGAGATCCTGCAAGCGCTTCAGGGCCAGGTGCATGTCCTCGGGTGATCCTTCGAACAGGCGTCCGCAGCCTGCTCCGAAAAGGGTGTCGCCGCAGAACAGCACTGGCGTCGGAAGCTCAGGGGAGCAACCCTGGGGAAGGACATAAGCCAGATGTGCTCGGGTATGGGCTCGCACATCGATCACGGTGACGGGCTGTCCCAGCAGCTCGAGCTGCATTTCCGGCTCCACCGAAACCGTCTGGAAAGGGATCCGCTTCCGGTCGGCGGCGGCGGCGATGACGGCAGCTGAAGGCCATTGGCGTAATAGGTCGGGAGTGCCGCCGATGTGGTCTGCGTGGTGATGGGTCTGCAGGACGGCTGTGAGTTCCAGCTTGTGACCCACCAGCCATTGCCTCACTGGTTCGGCGATGGCGGGATCGACCACCACTGCCTCGCGTCCCCTTGTCCAGATCCAGACGACGTTGTCCTGCAGGACTGGCAGTGGCTTGATTCCGTCGCTCTGACAGGGGTGGCCCATCGTTAAAATTTTGAGCGATGCAAGCTTCCATGATCACCGTTGCACTGGCCAAGGGCGCGCTGCTGCGGGACTCCGTGGAACGCTTCAGAGTTGCCGGTCTTGATTTTTCGGCAGTGCTGGACCCCGATAACCGCCAGCTGATGGTGCCCTCGGTCTGTGGCCGGGCCCGAGCTCTGCTGGTCAGGAACGGTGATGTGCCGGTTTACGTGGCCTACGGGCAGGCCCAGCTCGGTGTGGTCGGATACGACGTACTTCGTGAACACCAAATGCCTGTGGCGCATCTGGTTGACCTCGGTTTCGGTGGCTGTCGCATGTCCGTTGCTGTCAAATCCAGCAGTGGTTACCAGAGGGCCACTGACCTTCCGCCCCATTGCCGTGTGGCCAGCAAATTCACCCGCTGTGCCCGACAGTATTTCGATTCAATCGATCTCCCTGTCGAGCTGGTGCACCTGACTGGATCCGTAGAACTTGGTCCGATCACCGGGATCGCAGAAGCGATTGTTGACCTTGTCGCCACAGGGCGAACCCTCAAAGACAATGGTCTGGTAGCGATTGAGGACCTCTTCCACACCACCGCCCGACTGGTGGGCCATCCACTTTCGTTGCGATTGGATCAGGGAGAACTGCAACAGGTCATTGAGGCGATGGATGCTCCCAAGAGGGAGATGGTGAGAACGACCTGATGGCCGGTTCTGATCTTCAGCGCATCAGTCGTCTGGGGCGCTACCTCGGACGCGACCGTCGTCGTCTGCTGCTAACCCTGGTTCTGCTGATTCCGGTGGCGCTCGCCGGCGCGATCCAGCCGCTGCTCGTCGGTCAGGCCATCTCGATTCTGCGCACTGTGTCGGGTGCCACCAATGAGGCGGTTGCTCCGATTCTTCAGCCGTTGGACAGCACGTTGGCCCTACGGCTGATCATTGGTGCCCTGCTGATTTCCGTGCTGGTGCGTCTTGCTCTTCAGGGAGTGCAAAGCTTCAACATCCAATCGGTGGGCCAGCGACTCACAGCCAGAATCCGCCGTGATCTTTTCGCCCATGCGATGGATCTCTCTCTCCGGTTCCATGACCGGATGCCAGTGGGCAAGTTGCTTACGCGTCTCACCAGTGATGTCGATGCACTGGCTGAGGTGTTTGGAAGCGGGGCTGTTGGCGTCTTGGGTGATCTGGTCACGCTCACCGTGATTGCGGTGACCATGTTGCTGATCGAATGGCGACTTGGACTTCTGCTGCTTGTGTCTCAGGTTCCCGTCACCCTGGTTGTGCTCTGGCTGCAGGGTCGCTACCGCAAAGCGAACTACCGGGTGCGTGAAGAGCTGTCGCAGCTGAATGCAGATTTTCAGGAAAATCTGCAAGGTCTGGACGTGGTTCAGATGTTCCGTCGCGAGGCCTTCAACGGCGCCCGTTTCCAACGAACCGGCTTGGCCTATCGCGAGGCGGTGAATGGAACGATTTTGTTTGACAGCAGCATCTCCGCATTTCTGGAGTGGGTTTCTCTCGGTGCGGTGGCGATTGTGCTGGCTCTGGGGGGCTGGATGGTCAGCTCCGGGGCGATGGGGCTGGGCATCCTCACCACATTCATCCTTTATTCGCAGCGTCTGTTTGATCCACTGCGGCAGATGGCCGAGCGTTTTACTCAGATTCAGGGTGGCTTGACCGCTGTTGAGCGAATCGGAGAACTGCTCGAGGAGCCACTGGAAATTCGAGATCACACCCGTGCTGCCACCGCCAATACCCAGGAATCAACCCCTGAGGGCTTACCGGCTCCTGTTCAGGTGATGCCCTCGGCCCGCGGTGAAGTGGTGTTTGAAGGTGTTCATTTCGCCTATCGGCCTGATGAGCCGATCCTTCAGGATCTGAGCTTCCGACTTGCTCCAGGTGAACATGTGGCGCTGGTAGGTCCCACCGGTTCTGGAAAGACCACCGTGATCCGCTTGCTCTGCAGGCTCTATGAACCACAGCAGGGCCGCATTCTTCTTGATGGACGCGACATCCGCAGTCTTTCGCTGCCGGATCTCCGTCGCCAGCTCGGAGTGGTTCTGCAGGACACCTTTTTGTTCAGTGGCAGCGTCGGCGACAATCTGCGTCTCGACCGGGAGATCGATGACAAGCAGCTCAAGGAGGTTTGCAGGGATCTTGGTCTCAGCTCACTGCTCGGAAGGCTTCCTCAGGGGTTGGACACGGAGCTGCGCGAGCGTGGTGGCAATCTCAGCTCCGGCGAACGTCAGCTGCTTGCCGTGGCACGTGTGGCGATCCGCAACCCCAATGTCCTCGTGATGGACGAGGCCACCGCCTTCATGGATCCTTCCACTGAAGCAACCTTGCAAAGGGACCTTGATCGCTTGCTGGAGCGTCGAACCGCTGTGGTGATCGCTCACCGTTTGGCCACTGTTGAGGCTGCGGATCGGATCCTCGTTCTGCGTCGTGGCCGTTTGATCGAGCAGGGAACTCATCTTCAGTTGCGAGCTCAGGGCGGTCTCTATGCCGAACTCGCCGAGCTTCAGGAACGGGGTTTAGCCAGGCTCTGAACTTCCACCCAGCTGGACAGAAGGTCGCTTAGAACCTCGGGCTTCTCTCGCATCGGTAGGTGGCCACATCCAGCGATTTGGCGATAGTCATGTCCAGAGCTGTAAGCCGCCAGATGGCGCACATATCCGGGTTCCATCACCTGATCGTTTTCGCCACTGATCCAAAGGCTGTCGACTCCCAGATCCGACACCAATCCAGGCAGATCTCGAACTGCGCCACGACTGGTGCTGTTGACCAGCAGTCCGCGGGCAGCCCGACGCTCGGCCTTGAACGGTCCCAGCTCTCCAATGGGAGCTGGTAGCTGAGCCAGGACATCCGGACGCAGCTCGAGAATCAGCTTCCCGAAGCTGCGCAGTCGACGAAAGGGCCGCGGCTGATAGATCCCACCTCCGGCTGCCAGAAGAACAACGCCCAATAAACCTGTCTGTTGCTGTTGTCGCAGCTTCGCTTCGGCATGCAGCACCACGCTGCCGCCGAGGGAATGGCCCAACAGCACGAAGGGTCGTCCCTTCGCCCTCTGAACGGCTTCCTCCGCCAGCCAGTTGCCGTAAGCGGACAGGTTGGGCAGCAGTCCTGAGGGACGCTCCGCATCACCGAAGCCGGGCAGATCCGGGCACCAGAGATCAATCTCTGGGTGGCGTTCTCTCCAGCATGCGGCGAAAGGCGACCAGACCTGCTTGCTCAAAAGCCAGCCATGAACAGCAATCAGCAGTTGACTTGCAGGCATCAGTGCAGAACTTGCCCATCCACCTTGCCGCCCTTCGCGCCTTCCGTGCGCCAGGATCGTGATACTGCAGCATCGTCAGTGATCGACGACCCTTCCCTTACGCCAGAGACACTGCAAGTGATGTATGGCAATCAGGCGAAGCTGTGTGCGACCCCAGCCAGCCAGATCACTCTGGTATTCAGTCAGCACCGACCGTTTGATCTGGTGGAGCTGGAGCAGCTTCTTGAAGCGGTGGGCTGGAGCCGGCGACCTGCACGAAGGGTTAGCAAGGCTCTCGAAAACAGCCTGATCCGGGTCGGTCTCTGGCGTCACGATGCCCGGATCCCGCGCCTGGTGGGTTTCGCGCGCTGCACGGGCGACGGGGTCCTTGAAGCGACCATCTGGGATGTTGCTGTTCATCCCCTGTACCAGGGATCCGGTCTCGGCAGTCAGCTGATGGATTACATCCTTGACGCGCTGCGTGCACTCGGGACTGAACGCGCCACGTTGTTTGCCGATCCAGGGGTCTTGCCCTTCTACAAACGTCTGGGCTGGGACCTTGAACCCAATGGTCACCGCTGCGGTTTCTGGTACGCGAACTGAGTTCCGTAGTAATCCGCCGCTAACCGCTCCGCGGACTCTCCCTGTTTCCAGCGGCTGCGCAGCCGTGCATTGCGCCAGCTGCGTTGAATCACTCCGTCGCTCTGCCAACGTCGGCCATCGGTGGTCAGCGGCAGGCCGACTCGCCTGAGATCAGCGATCTGGCTCAGACGCTCCACCAGATCCAGATCCTCCATCAGCGGCAGCTCGGCAAAGCCCCCGCTGCGGTCATAAAGCGCGCGATGGAGTAGCAGCCCCTGATCGCCGTAAGGACGTTGCAGCCAGCTGCTGCGCAAGGCCACAGCTTGCTCCAGCAGACGTCGCGCCGGTGTGGAGGGAGTGATTCGAAAATCGAAATACCAGGCTGCAGCTTCTGCTGTAGAGGTTTGCAGCAGCGGGCTGATCTCCCTGAACCATTGAAGGGGAAGGCGACTGTCCGCATGCAGGAACAGCAACCAGTCGCCACGTGCCTGAGCCGCTGCAGTGCGCAGTTGACGGCCACGGCCAGCGGGATGAACCTTGATCAGATGAGCACCTGCTAGGCCTGCGATCTCCGGCGTTGCATCGTTGCTCCCCCCATCAGCCAGCAGGATCTCCAGTTCGCTCCCACCCCGCTGTAAATCCGCCAGCAGCAGTGGCAGTCGTTCTGCCTCATTCAGGCAGGGAATCACCACGCTCAGGGCAGATGGACTGTTCATGCCAGCCACCCCTCCAGATCTTCGAGCTGGTCGATGTCATTGCGAGCGTCGAGTTGTGCAGGTGTCAGACCGCGTTGGCAGGCTCGCTGCCAAGTGAGCTGGAAGACCTGGTCGCTACCCCAAGGGATCGAATGAAAGGGCCAGCGGGGTGCTCCAGTTGCCGTTGCCCCCAGACCGAGCAGCCAGTAGCCACCATCCCGTGATGGTCCGATCACTAGTGGTGAGTGGCGCAGAAGCTCGATCGCCCTGATCAGGTCTCTTGGAGCCAGGTCGGGAAGATCCGTGCCAATCAGGATCACTGGAGCAGTGGGGTCAACGGAGCGTGCCCGCAGCACCTCTCTGCGCATGCGGTTGCCAAGGTCTCCACGGCCCTGTGCGCTGATGCTGGCCTCAGGTAGAGAGGCGAGCCAGCGGCGCCAGGCTCTTGGGCCGGCGCCGCTGATGGCGATGTGAAGTCGCAGGGTTCCCTCTCTGGCGAGTGCCTGTGCCACCGCCAAGGTGTGACTGATCAATCGAGCCTGTATCCCTGCCGCCTGAGAACAACCCAGTGTGCGTGCAAGACGACGTTTGCAGCGCCCGCTGGCCGGCCAGCGGGTCATCACCACCAGGATGGGCCTGGTCATCGGATCAGCACGCAAAGGATCACTCCTGCCGTGGGAGTTCCTCAGGTTTCACCATCAGTTCGAGGCTGTCGCCATCGCGCTCAACAAGGATGGGCATGGCCTCGTTGACGCGCCCCCGGTCGACCGCCAGCTGCACCTGGGACGGGTCCTGCACCTTGGTGCCGTTGACTTCTCGGATCAGGTCGCAGGGGCGGATTCCTCCCGCTGCTGCAGGGCTGTTCTCCACCACTTCGATCACCACCACGCCGTTCAATTCAGGCACCTTGCACAGGTTGCTATTGGCCGCGGCATTGATCTCCTTGGCCAACTGGGGCGTCAGGCTCTGGAGGCGGACCCCAATGAAGGGGTGAGACGCCTGGCCGGTGCTGATGATCTGCTGGGCGATCCGCTTGGCCAGATTGATCGGGATGGCAAAACTCAGGCCGGCGCCGGGAGCTTTCTTGATAGCGGTGTTGATGCCGATCACCTGGCCAGCGGCATTGATCAGCGGTCCGCCGCTGTTGCCCGGGTTCACGGCGGCATCCGTTTGGATGTAGGGCACTCTCTGCCCCTCTCCGATGGCATTGGTGCGGTCCACGGCGCTGATG
Organism: Synechococcus sp. AG-679-A04; assembly: GCA_003210775.1. Lineage (GTDB taxonomy): Bacteria > Cyanobacteriota > Cyanobacteriia > PCC-6307 > Cyanobiaceae > Synechococcus_C. The sequence goes on along the minus strand of QCUI01000004.1, from coordinate 53,781 downwards.
ATTCCAGCCGTCACCGTGTTGTTGAGGCCTAGGGGATTGCCGATGGCGATGGCCCATTCCCCGGGCTTGAGATTGTTGGAATTTCCAAGGGGAGCGACCGGCAGTTTGTCGGCAACCACACGCACCACAGCGATGTCCGTGAGTGGGTCACTGCCGAGAACGCGACCGCTGAAGCTGCGACCGTCGGGCAGCGTCACCGAGACCTGGTCCGCACCCTCCACAACATGTGCGTTCGTGAAGATCAGGCCATCGGAACGCGTGATGAATCCGGACCCCTGTCCCGCCTGTTGCTGGATGGGGGCTCTGCCTCCGAACAGGTTGCCAAGAGGGTTGACCACGCGTTTCACCGTGTCGATCCGCACCACCGAGGGACCGACCCGATCCACAGCTTCAACAATGATGTTTTTGCCCGGTTGAAGAGGGGCTGAGCGGGGTCCATCGCTCACCTCCGGTAAGGGGTCGCTGGCAGGGGTCTGATCCAGCCCGATGCGCTGCTTCCAGTCGGTTCCGCAGCCGCTGAGACTGGAGCCGATGAGGCCGACGCCGATGAGCGTGAGTGCTCGCTGCAGGGGACGCTGGATGGCGAAGGCCATGAAGATCTGTGATGTCGTCAGCACCTCATTAAAGACGGACCGATCGGCCTGGGGTGCGTAGATTCAGCCACCGTGATTCGGAGGGTGTAGTGCTGACGGGCAGTGAGCTTTGGAGCAAGGTTCAGACGGCCCTTCAGAGCAACCTCAGCAAGCCGACCTTCGAGACCTGGATCCGCCCTGCTCAGTGCAGCGGATTCCGGGAAGGGACTCTCACATTGCTGGCGCCTAACAGCTTTGCCAGCAACTGGTTGCGGAAGAATTACGCGAGCACCATCGCGGATGTGGCCGGCGAAATTACTGGTCAGCCTGTGACGGTGTTGGTTCTGGCGCGTGATGCCGAGGACCTTCCGGCCAGCTCGGCAATGGCAGGTGTCACGGCTGCACCTACAGCAGCAGCGATGCCGGCCCCACTGGCGCCGCCAACCCCGGCTACGAGGGCTCCCCGTCGTCTCCCGGGGTTGAACATGCGGTACGTGTTCAACCGATTCGTTGTGGGGCCTAACAGTCGCATGGCCCATGCCGCTGCTCTCGCTGTTGCTGAGGCTCCTGGGCGCGAATTCAATCCGCTGTTCCTCTGTGGAGGTGTCGGCCTCGGCAAGACCCATCTCATGCAGGCCATCGGTCATTACCGCCTAGAGATCGATCCTGAGGCCAAGGTCTTTTATGTCTCCACCGAGACGTTCACAAACGACCTGATCGTGGCGATTCGCAAAGATGGGATGCAGGCCTTTCGCGATCGTTACCGGGCCGCTGATCTCATCCTTGTTGATGACATTCAGTTCATCGAGGGCAAGGAATACACCCAGGAAGAGTTCTTCCACACGTTCAATGCGTTGCACGAGGCCGGTCGACAGATCGTGATCGCGAGCGATCGTCCCCCCAGCCAGATTCCCCGACTGCAAGAGCGTCTGATCTCGCGCTTCTCAATGGGTTTGATTGCTGACATCCAGGCCCCGGATCTTGAGACGCGCATGGCGATTCTTCAGAAAAAGGCGGAACAGGAACGTGTTTCCCTCCCGAGGGATCTGATTCAGTACATCTCTGGTCGTTTCACCTCCAACATCCGCGAGCTGGAGGGAGCGCTGACGAGAGCGGTCGCTTTCTCCTCGATCACCGGGATGCCGATGACCGTTGAATCGGTTGGTCCCATGCTGGATCCCAGCGGCCAGGGTGTCGAAGTCACTCCTCAGCAGGTGATCGACAAGGTGTCGGAGGTCTTCGGGGTCACTGCGGATGACATGCGCAGCAGCAGCCGTCGCCGGGCGGTCAGTCAGGCACGACAGGTAGGCATGTTCTTAATGCGTCAGGGCACCGGGCTCAGCCTTCCGCGGATCGGTGAAACCTTCGGAGGAAAGGATCACACCACGGTGATGTACGCCATTGATCAGGTGGAGAAGAAGCTCGGCACTGATCCACAGCTGGCAAGTCAGGTGCAAAGGGTGCGTGATCTGCTGCAGATTGATTCACGTCGCAAGCGCTGAGGGTTTGTTGTTCCGCAGCCTCCAGCTTCAGTAAACCGGCTCGAAGATCTCCATCTGAATCACGCCGACCATCTGATGGATCGGATTTGGTCCAGCAGGAATCGCCGTCAGCGAGAAGGTGTAGAGGTCATCCGGTGGATTCACTCCGGCCTTAAAGGCAATCGTGACGGTGTTTCCAGGCGTCACCGCTGATGCGAACCTAACGTCGACCGAGCGTGCGTCATTGCTGAATTCCGCCTGGACGTCAAGGGATCTCCCTTGACGACGTGGAGTTCCGATGAAGGCCTGAACAGGCACGGCTCCGTAATAGAAAGCGGCCTGTGCACCACGGATTTGCTGAAGGTTGATCCCTCCGAGATCGGCATCAGCACCCTCTGGGAATTCCAGAGTCACGTAGTAAACGGCACAACATTCGAAGGCGTACCAGCGGTAGTTGGTGAGTTTTGCCTTCGTTGGCACTGCCACAAAACTGGTTTGGCTATTGATCTCCATAGCCTTCGCAGCTGTGGCTGTCATCAGCACAGCTGCGGCCAGAGTTGAAGTCAGGAGACGCATGGGAGTGGGGTGTTTTGTGAATCGTCGTCGAACTGTTTAGGGGAGCGGGCAACAGCGCTCAACCCTTCAGCTCTTGCCAGTCCAGCCGGCCAGATGGGCTGCAGCTCTGGACTGAGCTAGTCGCCGGGATGCTGGCAGTGCCGGGTCTAGCTGGGAAGAACTGAACGGTGGCAGAGGGCGGGTGCGCAGCCATGCCCCCCAGCGGAACTCGTGATAAGGGATCAGGCGCTGTGGCTTGATCAGCCCCTCTTTCTTCAGTTTCCAGACGAGGCTGCGGTACGAGTCGTCTTCTAGACCCAGCAGTGACAAGGGCAGCTTGGAGGGTTCCCAGGGACCGTTGCCGCGCCCGTCATGGAGATAGAGCCACCCTCGACCTTGCAGAGCTTGGAGAGCTGCATCGCGGCTGTCGCTGTCAAGCTCAGCGATCACGTAGCCATAGGTGGTGACATTGGGATCCATCTCCAGCAGTGCCCTCAGTCGATGGTGTCGATCCACCATCCAGAGCTGCCCAAGGCGGTTGCGCACCATGGGCACCGGTTTGCCGCGCAAATAATCGAGACGTTCCTTCCTGTTTTCCTGGCTGAAGTCCCTTTGACGGCTCCGAACCTCCGCAAGCCCGACGCACATCTGTGTGGGCTGGAGATCACACACCCTGACTTCGATCAGATGGTGATCATCGTCATGATCAGGAATCCGGTCGTAGCGAGGCAGATGCACACCGGACTCCAGGTCTCAATCGACCCAACCTTATGCGGATCTGATCGATTGCTTGCTTCGCCGATCTCGATCGCACCCTTTGAAGAGCTTGAAACCAGACCCTTCAGAATGCGAGGTAGTTGAGCGTCAGCTGCGGTGGACCAGTCGTTTGATCTTGTTGTGCTCGGTGCCGGTTCAGGTGGCCTCGCGGCGGCCAAGCGGGCGGCACGTCACGGTGCTCGTGTGGCCATCGTGGAAGGTGATCGCGTCGGAGGCACCTGCGTGATCAGGGGGTGCGTCCCCAAGAAACTGCTTGTCTATGGATCCCAGATGGCGGGACAGATGGAGGAGGCCTCCAGTTATGGCGTCCATCCGTCTGAGGTCCGGATTGATTCAGCAGAGTTGCTCGCCAATGTGCGTGCTGAGGTGGACCGCCTCAATGCCATGCACATTGAATTTTTAGCGAAGGCTGGTGTCACCCTGATCAAAGGCTGGGGACGATTTGAGGATGACCATCACATCCTTGTTTCCGCTGACCCCGGTGGTGATCCCGAGCAACGCCTGCATGCTGAGAGAGTGCTGGTCGGTGTCGGCGGCCGCCCTCAGCGTCCTGATATCCAAGGTGTCGAGCTGGGCTGGGTCAGCGACGACATGTTTTTGCTGGAGCGTTTCCCTGAGCGAATGGTTGTGGTGGGTGCCGGCTTCATCGCCTGCGAATTCGCCGGCATTCTCAGTGGCCTTGGTGTCGAAGTGACACAGCTGGTACGCCGCGAACATCTGTTACGCGGTTTTGATGCCGAACTGGCTGCTGTCGTGCAGGAGGGGATGGCTGAGAAAGGCGTGAATGTGCAATTCTCCACCGGCCCTGAAGCCATTGAGGGAAGGCCAGGAGACCTGGTTGTACGCACGAATCGCGGGGATCAAATCTCCTGTGGTGGTGTGCTGCTGGCCACTGGACGACGGCCCTTTCTGCAAGGTCTCAACCTCGATGCTGCGGGAGTGACGATCGATGGCAATCACATTCCCGTGGATGCTGATCAACGCACCAATGTGCCCCATGTGTTCGCTGTTGGTGATGTGACCGATCGCATCTGCCTCACGCCTGTGGCGATTGATGAGGGTCGCGCCTTTGCTGACAGCGTCTACGGAGGCCGTCCGCGACAGGTGAACCATGAATTGGTGGCCAGTGCCGTGTTCAGTCAGCCTGAGCTGGCCACGGTGGGGTTGTCAGAAGAGGACGCCATCGCCCAATACGGTGCCGAGGGGGTGGTCATTCACCGGGCCCGTTTCCGCTCGATGGCACAGGCCTTGCCAAAGTGTGGGCCGCGTTGTCTGCTCAAGCTGGTTCTCGAAGCAGAAACCCAGCGCGTGCTGGGCTGTCACATGGTCGGCGAACATGCAGCAGAGATCATTCAGATGGCGGCGATCGCTGTTGGGATGGGAGCGACCAAGTCAGATTTTGATCGCACGATGGCTTTGCATCCCACGGTGTCGGAGGAATTCGTGACGATGGGCTGATGGCGAAAAAACTGCTTCTGGATGAGCTGATCAGCGCATGATCGTAGTCGTCCCAGGATTAGTTGTGAAGCCTTTGGTGAAGTGTCTCTGCCATGCGCAGTGCCAGGGCGATGGTGGTGAGACCCGGTCCCACGCTTGGGCAGCTTGGGAACACACTGCTGTCGGCGATGTAGACGTTGTCGAGCTCATGGCACTTTCCAGTTGCATCTACAACGGATACGGCGGGATCTTCGCCCATGCGGCAGGTGCCGCAGGCAAAGCCAACAACGCTGAGAGGGGCTTCACCGCGGGGATGAACGGGCTCTGACGTGACCACCTTGGTGTATGGGTCTGCCTCCACGGATTTGAGTGTATCGATCCATCTGTAAACCAGTCGGTCATGGGCTTCACGATTGTTGTGGAGGTAATTGATGCGGATCTGCTCCTTGTTCAGCCAGATCCTGTTCTCCTGATCGGGAAGTACTTCGGTCATGGCCCACCAGGCCACCGTCCGGGAGGCGAGACGTTTGATCCCAAAGCTCGGGATCAGTTTGCTAATCAGCGACAGAACAGGTGGTGATTCGGCGAACAGTGCGTCCTGAAGCACACCTCCAGCGGCCTGAATGTGTCCTAATGGAAAGCTCACATTTTTATCTCCCCAGTAGTAGTCGTTCACTCCATAAGACCGTGCATAGAGACCGCTGTTGGGTGCCGCGGAACGCTGCAGGATCGAGGTGATCTGAACGTTCATCAGGTTTCTGCCTACCTGGTCCGACTGGTTGCTCAGACCGCGGGGGTGACGTTCATTGCCCGACCGCAGCAGGATGGCCGGCGTATTGATCGCACCGGCAGCCAGCACGACCAGATCCGAGGAAAACAACCAGATCTCCCCGTTGACATCCGCCTCAACCTTCTTCACCTCCCGTCCACTGGGACTCACATGCAGCCTGAGAGCTTTTGCCTTGTAGCGGATCTCTAGATTGCCTGTGTCGGCAGTCGCTAGTCCACAGACCTCCGCATCGCCAACTGGATTTTCTTCATTGTCTGACCAACTGAGAGGTAGTTCATAGGGTTGACAACCCTGGCGCAGCAGCCCTTCCCGCAGCTCTTCCAGGAATGGCATCACCGGGCGCGGTGATTGGTCAAATCCTTTGCTGCGTGTTGGTTCTGTGGGATCGACACCAGCTTTGCCATGAACCCGATAAATCGCCTCAGCCTGGTCGTAGTAAGGAGCTAGATGGTTGTAATCGAAGGGCCATGCCGGTGAAACCCCCTCTTGCAAAGGCAGGTCGGTGAAATCCTTTTCGCGCATGCGCTCGAGCACGGCTCCCCAGATTTTGGTATTGCCGCCTAGGGCGTAAAAAGTCTGCGGTGAAAAGGGATCCCCATCGGGCCCAAACCAAACTTCATCCTTGACACGCGGACGCTTTTGCCATCCGGCTTCCATGGCTTCTCCCCGCTCGAGCAGAAGCACACTGCGACCTTCGCGGCTGAGGGAACCCGCCAGAGTGCCTCCTCCCGCACCACTCCCGATAATGATGATGTCGTAATGGCTGTCGTCGATGATCATGAGTGGCTGATGTCGTTGAGAACTGAGTGATTCAGACGGCGATCAGCTGGTTCGCTGCCACACATAAATCAGCACATAAAGAATGATCCAGATCACATCCACGAAATGCCAGAACAGGCTCACTGCTGTGACACCCATCTCTCCCTTATCGTAGTTATTGGGACTGAAGGAACGCGCCAGCATCAAGCCCATCAGCAGGATTCCCGTGATGACATGCAGGCCGTGAAAACCGGTCAGCAAATAGAACGTTCCCCCAAAAACTCCACTGCTCAAGCTGAAGGCCAGCTCTGACCATTCGACATACTGCCCATAGACGAAGTAGCTGCCCATGGCCATCGTGAGTAGCCACATGGCCCGAAATCCCCAGAGATTTTTCTTATGTAGATAGACCTCTGCGAAGTAGGCAACAAAGCTGGAGCTCACAAGAATGACCGTATTGATCAGAGGCATTCTTGTCTCGAGGCCTTCGACACCCTCCGGTAGCCATTCAGGACTGGTGATTTTCAGTAGTGCATAACCAACAAAAAATGCCAGGAAGATGATGCTTTCCGAGCAGAGGAAAATGATGAAGCCAGTGAGATTGTGCCCGTCGTGCTTGATGTGTCCGGGAACGTGCTTCAGCGGCAGATCAGCATTTGTGCTGGTCATGGATCAGGCCTCCATGGAGCGTCGGACGTAGAACTCCTCGTCTTCGACAAGGGGTTTGCCCAGGCCGTAGCCATAGGGCTCACTGATCACAGTGGGAATATCGTCTTCAAAATTCTCTGCAGGAGGGGGTGAGGGAAGCAACCACTCCAGGCCAATGGCTCTCCAGGGATTGGCGGGGGCTTTCGCTCCCCTCGCCCAGGAGCTGACGATATTGAGAATGAAGGGAATGGAGGCCACACCCAGCATGAAAGCCCCAATACTGGCAATCACATTCCAGAGGGCGAATTCCGGGTCGTAAGAGGCGACGCGACGTGGCATGCCATAAAGGCCGGCCCAGTGCAGGGGGAGCCAGTTGAGGGTTGCCCCAATAAATGTAAGGGTGAAGTGGATTTTCCCCAGACCTTCGTAGTACATCCGGCCGGTGAATTTTGGGAACCAATGATAGATACCGGCGAAGATTCCGAATCCAATCGTGTTGAAGATAATGTAGTGGAAATGGGCGACAACGAAATAGGTGTTGCCGACATGGATGTCGATCGGAACCGTGCCCAGCATGACTCCGGTAATGCCTCCGAAGATGAAATTCACCAGTCCACCCAGAACGAACAACATAGGAGTGGTGAGACGGATCTTCGCTCCCCAGAGTGTTCCCAGCCAGGCGAACACCTTCACTCCTGTGGGAACGGCGATCAGCATGGTCGTGATCATCACCAGATTGCGCATCCACTGCGGAGTGCCCGTATAGAACATGTGATGCACCCAGACAATCAGGCCCAGGAAGGTGATGATGAAAGAGGCCAGTGCTACAAACTTGTAGCCGAAGAGAGGTTTGCGTGAATAAACCGTGATGACCTCCGAGAAGATGCCGAACACCGGCAGCACCATCACGTAAACCGCTGGATGTGAATAGAACCAGAAAAAGTGCTGGTAAAGCACTGGATCTCCTCCTCCTTCAGGTCGAAAGAAGCTGGTTCCGAAACTGAGATCGAACAGCAGCATGATGGCGCCTCCAGTGAGTGCTGGCAGACCGATGAGCTGAAGGGTCTGAGCTGCCCATGCTGTCCACACGAACACGGGCATTTTGAAGAAGCCCATCCCTGGAGCCCGCATGCGGATGATCGTGGTGACGAAGTTGATGGCACCCATGATTGATGAGACTCCGGAGATCGCTACCGCCAGAATCCAGAGGAATTCTCCGTTGATCAGGTGGCCCAGAGGGTTCTGAATGCTGACTGGTGGATAGGACCACCACCCCGATGAGGCTGGTCCTCCAGGTATGAAGAAGCTGCTCAGCAGCACCACAGCAAAGACGGGCACCAACCAGAAGGCTGCAGCGTTCAGTTTTGGGAAGGCCATGTCTGGGGCCCCGATCATGGTGGGGATCAACAGGTTGTTGAATCCGTTCAGGACCGGGAACAGAAACAGGAACAGCATCACCGTTCCGTGCATCGTGTAAAGCCCGTTGTAAACACTGGGGTCAACCAGATCCGCCGGCGGAGTGATCAATTCACCGCGCATGACCATGGCAAGCAGGCCTCCCACGAGCAGGAAGAAAAGTGACAGCCCGATGTACTGAATCCCGATCACTTTCGCGTCGGTGTTGAAACTCAAGAAGCGCTTCCAGTTGTCGGGAGCGCCTGGGACTGGGTGGGGCGCCTTGAGCACCCTGGGGTCGTATTTGGTGCTGGTCATCGGGGTCAGGCGTCGTGGGGCGCTTCGGGGTTGCCGGGGTCGTTGACCATCGGTGGAGGAGCTGGCGGAACGGTTGCCCATCCACGGTCGCCGTCCTTGAGACGTTTTTCGTAAAGAGGGGTGCCTGGGCTGAGGCCCTGGACCAGTGGTCGCTTCGCCGTTTGGGTTAGCCAGGAGGCGTACTCCTCTTCCGACTCGACAATCACGTCGGTCTGGTTATTGGAGAAGTAAGCGCCGCTAAACATGGCGTCGCGCAGCCTGAAGCGACCCTCACGGGTGGGCGTGATGCTGTAGGAGATCACGCTTCCTGGAATGATGTCTTGCTTGAGGCGGAATGCTGGGATGTAGAAGCTGTGCAGAACGTCTTTGGAAATCAACAGGAAGTTGGCGCGCTGATTGAGTGGTAGGTGAAGTTCCGAACTACGCACACCATCGGGGTAAACGAATTCCCAGGACCATTGCCTGGAAATCACCTCGATCGGTCCGATGTCGCGACGAGCATCCAAGGTGGCGACAGCATCGGGGGACTGATTGAGGGCGACGTCGTACTTCTGCTTGGGCCCGAGCGAGGCAAGCTTCTCGTTCACATGGATCGAATAGAAGGCCAGCGCCATGACGATCACAAAGGGGATCACCGTCCAGGTGATTTCAAGTTTGGTGTTGCCTTCAATCGGAAGACCATCACTTTCGTCGTACTTCTCAGCGCGACTAAATAACAACGACCAGATAATGAATCCCACGCAGCCGATGAACACGAAGGCGCCGATGCCGACCTCAAGGCTGAACAGATCATCCACATAGGGCGCAGCTGTGGATGCGGGCACTGGTAGCCAGCCATAGGCCCAGCGCGAGACCTGGAAACTCACCGCAGCATCCAGTGCCACAGAGACCAGGATCACGGCCAGCAGCCTGAGCGGCAGTCCCTTTTTCGGGCTTTGGCGAGTGGATGTCATGGCAGTGCCTCCTTGAGATCCGCTCCGGCTGCAAGCAGCTGATCAGCTGTGATGTGCACGCCAAATTCACTGGCGAGCCAGGCACCAAGGCTTCCATGAACACCCATCACTAAAAGGATGACGGCCCCGCAGGCGAGATACAGCCAGGTCACCTGGCGACCCAGGTCCTTCCGCCAGGCGAAGCGCTGGTAGCCCCGCCAGATGGTCATCGCCACGATGATCAGCAACAGGGCTACGCCTCCGATTGCATGCCAGAGCATGGTGTCGATGGCGTTCTGGCCAATGACGCTATGAATGCCCGGCAGCGGCACGGCCAGAAGCATTTCAAAGAAGCCTGCGGCCACTGTGAAAAAAGTGATCACGCTGCAGGCGAGAACGTTGTACCAGCCCACGTCATGGAAGCCGGTGCGCGTTACTGGCAGCGCCAGGAAACGGAAGATCCTTTTTTCCAGTGGATAGAACGCACCGGCGAAGTCGAAAGCGATTCCGATCGCAAACAAGCCGATCGTGAAATGAACCAGGTTCGGGTGAATCGGAATCGTGTAGGGGAGATCATTGGCACCGAGCTGATCGACGATCTCGTTGATGGGAGAGGGGATCGCCATCATTGGCAACGGGATCGTGGCGTTCATGACACCGCTCCACTACGGATGGCGTCGACGACCGGCACGGTGTGAAGCCCGTAGACCCAAACGAGCATGTCGCCCAGATACACCTGGCAGAACACCAGCGTGGCGAGCACGCCATCAAGCACAAGGAACCCTGCAGGCAGTCGAGTGGGGTCCTGCTGTCGGACCACATAGCGCCATCCTGTGAACAGGCCAAGCACACCCGCTAGGGACCAGCCGATGGTGCTGTGATAGTTGAGGATGTCGCGAGCTGCTCCGTAGGGGCTGGCCAGGCCCGCTTCGATCTGACCGAAAATGATGGCGACGAAGATTGCAATGGTCGCCACCAGAAGATTCCAGAAGCTCACCTCGAAGAGGTTGCGTCTTCGTGTAATAACGCCGACTAAATCGAACACAACTGTGATCAGCGCCATCGCGATCACGAAGTGCACGATGATTGGATGGATAACATCCAGCCAGGGAAGATTCTTGTCGTTGAGAGGTGGAAGCAGCTCGAGCATCGGCAAGCCGCGCAACTCCCTCTAAGGATGAACAGCTTTCAGGGTGCGGTCATCCTTTCGTGAACGAATTCTGCTGATGCTGTGACATGTCTCTCGAGCCGAGCTCTTGTGGTTCAGCTGAGCTCAGTTCAGCTCAGCTCATTGGGCTCTTTGAGTCGTTTGCGTTGCAGCTGTCTCCAGTACAGCCCAGCCTGAACAACAATCACGACAATCACAGCGGGAACCACGAGGCAAAGCATCACCAGTCGGAATTCGTCCTGCCAAGTGGGCAGCGTGCGGGGCAGCACCTGATCCACCACATAAAACACGTAGAGGGCCAGAAGGATTCCACCCTCCAGACGGGTGATCCGGCCTTTGGTCCAGAAGATGGGCATGCAAGCCAGTGCTGTTAGCACCATGACCGGCATGTCGCGCTGAATCAGCATGGGACTCACCTGTAAACCGCCGGCTCCAGCGGCGGCCAGTGAACTGGCGCCCAGCACGAGCAGATGGTTGAGCAGGTTGCTGCCCACAACATTGCCGATCGCCAGATCGGTTCGGCCCTTGATGGCGGCCACCAGCGACGTGATCAGTTCCGGCATGGAGGTGCCGGCGGACACGATCGTGAGTCCAATCACAGCTTCACTCACTCCCAAATAGGTAGCGGCACCGCTGGCACCGCTGACGAGAACCCGCGACCCCACACCCAGAAGCAGAATTCCGAGTAAAAGTGACAACACTGCTTTCAGGATGCCGTGCTTGCCCTGGTCGGGATTCACATCGGGTTCTGCTCCTTCAACGCCTGCTGGCTCTTCTCGGGCTGTGCGGATTTCCCAGATTGAGTTGATCAGCAGTGCGAGCAGTAGTGCTACGCCCGATTGCCAGGTCACCCTCCCCGCCGATGCCATGCCCCAGACCGCCGCGGACACCGCGATCATTACCGGCACATCCCTGCGAACGAGGCGGCTTTCGACGCGCAGTGGCATCACCACAGCACTGCTGCCCAGCACCACCATCACATTGAAGATGTTGCTGCCCACCACGTTGCTAACGGCCAGGGAATCCAATCCACGCAAAACGGAATTGATACTCACGAACAGCTCTGGAGCGCTGGTTCCGATCGACACCACAGTGAGTCCGATCACCAGTTGAGGGATTCCGAAAATCAGCGAGAGCGTTACCGCTCCCTGGACGAAGACTTCGCCCCCTGCAAACAACAGGCCGATCCCGATGAGGACCTCAATAGCGGATGTCAGGAAATCGGGCATCGTGCGTCGCGGCCTGGCCTCATTCTGCGATGCCAGCGAATGCGCGTACGCGACCGAGATCGCCTTGATTCAGGCTGTCGAGCTGACTGGGAATTAGCATTCCGCCACATTCGTAACGGTCTGGCGTGCTTCTGAATCACATCAGCACACGCAACGTTCGCGGGGATGTTTTCGGTGGTGTGACGGCAGCCGTTGTGGCGTTGCCGATGGCCCTTGCCTTCGGGGTGGCCTCCGGTGCCGGAGCCGCTGCAGGGTTGTGGGGTGCTGTGATCATCGGCCTCGTGGCATCGCTCTTCGGTGGCACTCCCACACTGATTTCGGAGCCGACTGGTCCCATGACGGTGGTGTTCACCGCCGTCATTCTCAGTTTTACAAGCCAGATTCCCGACAAGGGCACTGCACTGGCGATGGCCTTCACCGTGGTGGTGCTGGCTGGCGTGTTCCAGATCCTGTTCGGAATCTTCCGTCTGGGCCGCTACATCACGATGATGCCCTACACGGTGATCTCAGGCTTCATGTCCGGGATTGGTGTGATCCTGGTCATCTTGCAGCTCGCTCCCTTTCTGGGACAGAGCAGCCCTCCCGGCGGTGTGATCGGGACCCTGAATTCGCTCCCGGAATTGTTTTCGGGTGTTCAGCCTCTTGAGTTTGCACTGGCCGGGATCACCCTGTTGATCCTTTGGTTCACACCCGAGCAGTTGAAGCGGTTCTTTCCTCCACAGCTTCTGGCTCTCGTGGTGGGGACCCTGTTGTCGCTCACGCTCTTCGGTGACGTTGAACTGCGCAGGATTCCTGAATTCACAGCCGAATTTCCCAGTTTCAATCCACCGACCTTTTCAGGTGATCAGATCCGGTTGATGGTGGTGAATGGTGCCGTGCTCGGCATGCTGGGATGCATCGATGCCCTGCTCACCTCGGTGGTGGCAGACAGCCTTACCCGTACGGAGCACGATTCCAACAAGGAACTGATTGGCCAGGGACTCGGCAATGTGATGTCGGGTCTGTTCGGTGGACTGCCTGGTGCCGGAGCCACGATGGGCACCGTGGTCAATATTCAGGCGGGGGGACGATCGGCCCTGTCCGGGATCGTCCGGGCCCTGATCCTGATGCTGGTGATCCTGCTAGCAGCGCCGCTGGCAGCGCAGATTCCTCTGGCGGTGCTGGCAGGAATCGCTTTGAAGGTGGGCTTCGACATCATCGATTGGAGCTTCCTTCAGCGCGCTCATCACCTTTCGATCAAGGCGGCATGCATCACCTACGGAGTGATCGCACTCACCGTGCTGGTTGACCTGATCTGGGCCGTGTTCATCGGTGTTTTCGTGGCCAATGTGCTCACCATTGAACGGATGACGGCCCTGCAGGCACGAGGTGTGAAAACCATCAGCACCACCGACGATGACGTTGAACTCCCTGAGGATCAGCAAGCACTGCTGGATCAGGCGGCAGGACGACTGCTGCTGTTCCAGCTCACCGGTCCAATGATCTTCGGTGTGGCTAAGACCATCAGCCGTGAACACAACGCCATTGAAGACTGTGAAGCCGTTCTGTTCGACCTGACGGAGGTCTCCCATCTCGGAGTGACTGCATCACTGGCCCTTGAAAACGCCATCAAGGAAGCTGTTGAAGTGGGCCGGTCTGTTTACCTGGTTGTGATGAATGGCTCCACACGCAATCGTCTTGAGAAGCTGAAGCTGCTTGAGCTTCTGCCTGAGAATCATGTAGGCGAAGATCGGGAAGAGATTCTGCGTCGTGCGGTGGGGGAGCTCCCCATCCTTCAGGAGGTCTGACTTGGAGGAGGTTCCAACGTCCCTGGTGCTTCGCCGTCCGGATGACTGGCATGTGCACCTCAGGGATGGAGCCATGCTTCGTGCTGTGCTGCCTGCCACTGCCAGAACCTTCGCCCGGGCCATCGTGATGCCCAACCTGCGCCCACCGGTGACATCGGTGGATGCAGCGGAGGCCTATCGCAGCAGGATTCTTGAGGCCTTGCCTGAGGGGATCAGCTTCGAGCCGCTGATGACGGCTTATCTCACGGACGATCTCGATCCCGATGAGCTGGCACGGGGATTCGAGCAGGATGTGTTCCGAGCGGCCAAGCTCTATCCCGCGAATGCAACCACCAATTCAGCTGCCGGTGTCAGTGATCTGTCCAAGATCTCAGGGGTGCTGGCCTGCATGGAGGCCATCGACATGCCCCTGCTGATTCACGGTGAGGTCACGGACCCGGATGTGGATGTCTTCGACCGTGAAGCCCTGTTCATCGAACGGCATCTGAAACCGCTGCGCCAGCGCCATCCTCGGTTGCGGATCGTGTTGGAGCACATCACCACCGAGGAATCGGCGACCTACATCCGAGAGGCTTATCAGAGTGGTGATGGCCGTATCGCCGCCACAATCACTCCGCATCATCTTCATCTCAACCGCAACGCCATGTTCATGGGAGGGCTGCGCAGTGACTTCTATTGTCTTCCGGTCGTGAAGCGGGAATGTCATCGAAGGGCGTTGGTGAAGGCCGCGACCAGTGGTCTGGCCTGCTTCTTCCTTGGCACGGATTCTGCCCCTCACCCCCGCTCCGGCAAAGAGTCCGCCTGCGGCTGTGCAGGCATCTTCAATGCGCTTCATGCATTGGAGAGTTACGCCGCCGTCTTTGAACAGGAAAGCGCGCTCGATCAGCTCGAGGGCTTCGCCAGCGAGCATGGTCCGCGTTTTTACGGCCTGCCTCTCAACACGGATACCGTCACGCTGGTACGAAGGCAGCAATCCGTTCCTGCGCGCCTGATTCCACCTACATCGGCTTGCATCCGTGATGACGCTCTACCGGACAGTGAGTTGCCTCTGCTGTTCCATGCCGGTGAAACACTTGCATGGTCTGTTGAAGCCAATAGTTCGTTGAATGATTGCTCTTGATTAGAGCCCTGGGCTACTCATCATGATTCCGCCGTCAGCGAATACACTCGTCGCAGTCATATAACTGGCGCCGTCACTGGCTAGAAATGCCACGACTGAAGCGATTTCATTCGGCTCTGCCATGCGACCGATTGGAATTGCGGAGTCGAGCTTTGCGAGCAAATCTGGGTTGTTCATCGTGGAGTTATTGATCGGTGTTGCCACAGCGCCCGGGCCAAGGTTCACGATCGAAACACCTTTTTTTGCCAATTCAACCCCTGCAGTTCTGGTGAGCATTCGAACGCCTCCCTTAGCCACGCAGTAAGGGGTGTTGTTGGGCATGGGCCAGTCTTCGTGCACCGAAGAGATGTTGATGATGCGTCCACCACTGCCCTGGCGGATCATCTGTTTTGCTGCGTACTGCGTCGCAAAGAACACACCACGCAGATTGACATTGAGCACTTTGTCGAAGTCATCAGGTGTGGTGTCCAGAATCGACGTCCGAGTCTCGATGCCCGCGTTGTTCACCATCACATCAACCTTGCCGAACGTCTTCACGGCTGTGTCGACTAGGCGCTGAAGATCCTCCAGTTTCCCAACATCAGCCTGTACGCCAATCGCCTGGCCGCCCAGCTCACCGATTTCCTCAATCAGATCATCAGTGCGATCAGGGTGAGAGCGGTAGTCGATCACCACTTTGGCGCCAAGGGAGCCCACAACTTCCACGATGGCCTTGCCGATGCCTTAATTCCCTCCTGTCACGATGACGACCTTGTCACGTAGGCATAGGGATGCCATCGCCTTGGGGACCTGAGTGGTCATGACAGTCAGGGCAGAACAGACCTTCAATAGCCGTTTTCTTTGCCCCCGTCAGTGTTCCGTGGGCAAACGGCGCTAAGACTTTCTTCTTTGTGTTGATGGATCTGTAGTCGAAGCTGCTGACGAATCACCATCCATCGACGGGGCCTAACGCACTCATTTCAAGTTGGGGAGATCAACCCGTCCCGTCAGCGCCAACGTTGAAGTTGAGTAATCATCTTGGTGACAACGGCTGTCCAGCCTGTCTGGTGGCTGGCTCCCACACCAGCGCCGGTGCAGCCGTTGAAGTATTCATTGAACTGAAAGAGATCGCGCCAAGCGTCGTCGTTTTGGAACAAGTCCACATCTCCATTGAAGGCGCGACGACCAGAGGCATCCCGCCGAAAGATTCCGACGAGTCGTTGTTCCAGTTCAAGTGAGATCTGCCAGAGATTCAGTTCACGCCCTGAACCGGTTGGAAACTCCATCTTGAATTCGTCACCGAAAAAGTGGCTGAACTTCTGCAGAGCCTCAATCAACAGGTAGTTGATTGGCATCCAGATCGGCCCCCTCCAGTTGGAGTTGCCGCCGAACATGCCAACTGGACTGTCACCGGGGCTGTAGCTGATCGTGGCGTAGTCGTCACCCTGTTGGTAGGAATACGGGGTCTTCTGGTACACCTTGGAAAGACTGCGGATGCCGTACGGGGAGAGAAACTCCTCTTCGTCGAAGACTCGGGTGAGAATCCTTCGCAGTCGATCGGGAGGCACGATTGAGTACAGAATGCGATCCTGATGCCAGGATCCGAGATGACTGATTGCATCAAAAGGTGCCCCCCGATCCTCGCCCAGTTCATCCAGATACCTGCGTACATCGAGGGATGGAATTTCACTCACTGTCGCTGCATCAAACGTGGCGACTCCAAGCAGCGGAATCAGCCCGCTCAGAGATCGTGTGCGTAGGTAATCAGTGCTTCCGTCTGGCGGCTTGAGAACGTCGTAATAGAACCCATCCTCTTCGTCCCAGTTGACATAGCCACGCCCTGTAGAACTGTTCAATGCGTACGTGAGACGACTGAAGTCAGCCACGAAACGTTCGCACAGGCTTTTGTATTCCTCTCTGTCTTGGGCAAGAAGAACGCATGCCTCCAGCATGTTCAGGCTGAGCATGCCCATCCAGGCTGTGCCGTCTGACTGTTCGATGCGGCTTCCGTCCTTCAGTGGATAGCGGCGATCGAAGATCGCGATGTTGTCGAGTCCGAGAAAGCCGCCTTCGAACAGGCTGTCGCCATTGCGGTCGGTGCGGTTGGCCCACCAGCCGTATTCCAGCAGCAGTTCGCGGAGGCTGGCACGCAGAAACGGGTAATCCTTGCGGCCATAGCAGCGCTTGGAGATCAGGAAGATGCGCAGCGCTGCCCAGGCTCCGATCGGAGGATTGGCGTCGGAAAGTGCCCATTCATAGGCGGGCGACTGGCCATTGTTGGCCGTGTAGGAGGCCTGGCGCAGCATGCGTGACTGACGCTTGGCTTCACCGGGGTCAAGCTCTGCAAAAGCCACGGCATGGAACATCAGATCCCACTGGCAGAAGTAGGGATACTCCCAGCAGTCGGGCATCGAGATGATGTTGCGAGCCCGCAGGTTGCGCCAATAGGCGTTGTCGGTATGCCAGCGCTCTCCCGGTGGTTTGGCTGAATTGCTGTCGCCGCGTAGCCAGCGGGCTACATACCAGTCGTAGTACTTGCGACACCAAAACAGACCAGCTGCAGCAGCAGCATGAATGGCTCTGTCTTCCTCGTTCAGATCTGGGGCCACCCAGTGCAGGTGGTCTTGCCAGTCCTGACGTCGCTGCTCAATCAGGGAGGACATTGCGGCGGATTCGACGCTGTCCTGCGCCGTCGTCTTGCTTGAGTCACGACGACAGAGTCTGAGATCCACTGTCCAGACCTCACCGGGCTCGAGTTTGCGCTGCAGGTGGAGAGCTGCCTTGCTTCCTGTCTGATCCGGATTCACGGCATCGACCTCTCCCTCGGTCAGATAACGGTGAAAGGCATCTTTCACATAGGGCTGCTTCAGAGGCTGGTTGTAAAGCCTCTGGGTGTTGGTCTCGTTCTCGGTGAACAGCCAGGTTCCCTGTTCGCTGCAACTCAGGCCGTAGGAGCCGAGTCCTGCAACAGCACTGCTTACAAGCAGATCGTCCTTCAGGCGTAGTGATGGTGTGTTGCCGTCGCTCTCCCTGTTCTCGCCCCAGCTCCAAGTGTTGCGAAACCAGAGGGTGGGAAGCAGGTGGAGAGCAGCCTTCTCCGGTCCACGGTTGGTGATGGTGAAGCGGATGACCAAATCCTCCGGCGAGGCCTTGGCGTACTCAACCTCCAGATCGAAGAAACGGTTGTCATCAAAAATTCCGGTGTGAACCAGCTCGAATTCGTTTTGGTTTCGGCCGCGGCGACGGTTTTCGTCTCTCAGTTGCTTGTAAGGGAAGCTCTTCTGGGGGTACCGATACAACGCTTTGGCATAACTTCCTGTGGGTGTTCCGGCCAGGTGATACATCATGTCCTTGATGTCTTCCCCGTGATTGCCCTCCGGATTGCCGAGACCGAAGAGGCGTTCCTTCAGAACAGGGTCTTTCCCGTTCCAGAGTGTCGGGGCGAAGCAAAGGAGACCCTGCTCATCACTGATGCCGAGCAGGCCGTCCTCGCCCCAGCGGTAAGTGCGCAGATGGCTGTGGTCAAAGGGGAACGATTCCCAGGCGTTGCCGTCTGCGGAGTAGTCCTCTCGAACGGTTCCCCACTGTCTCTCACTGAGATAGGTGCCCCATCGATCCCAGGGTTGATGCCCGTCGTCGCGCTCGCTGCAACGAATCAGCTCTGCAGGTTCCTCGCCAAGCTGTGCGTTGGAGGTCACCGAAGTTGACATGAAAACACCCTCATGTTTTCGAAGTTAATGAGGGTGACCTGGAATGCCCATGACGAAACGGCTTGTATCACTGCTGGTGGTGGGGGCGGGGGGACTTGAACCCCCACAGGATTTTCATCCCAAACGATTTTAAGTCGCGTGCGTCTACCGATTCCGCCACGCCCCCAGGAGCCACCGGCACCGTGATGGCATTCTAGATTCCCCCCAGATGGCCCATTCTGCAGACCATGGAGACTCTCCTCAACGCGGTTTCCCTGGATACCTGGCTCGTGATCGGTGCCTATGTCGTTTTGGGTGGTGCCTACCTGGTGGTAGTTCCACTTCTGCTTTACGCCTGGATGACCCGCCGCTGGACCGTGATGGGTAAATACGAGCGTTTGGGGATTTATTCGCTGGTGTTCCTGTTTTTTCCTGGATTGATTGTGTTTGCTCCATTCCTCAATCTCCGCTTCAGCGGTCAGGGTGAGGTCTGAGCATTGACGCGTGCCGGTGTTCTGAAACTTGGCTTTGGCCTTCTGCTCGCTGGTGGTTTTGGTTACTGGCTGTTTGAAGCTCTTGGGCTTGAGGGCTTTTCAGCGGGAATCGCCGCCGAAGCTCTTCTTGTTGTGGTGGTGGTGATCTGGACCAGCTCCTATCTGTTCAGAGTGGTGACGGGACGCATGACTTACATGCAGCAACGCCGTCGCTATCGCAGCGGTTACGACCAGCTCACCGCTCAACAGCTTCAGGAGCGGTTTGATGCCATGACTCCAGAGCAGCAGCAGGAGCTGTTGGCCTCCATTTCGGAAGAGGAGACCACTCAGGCATCTGAGTAGTTTCAGCCGACCTCTAGGCTCGCCTGCATCACAGTTTCAGAATCCGTGACAGAGCAGTCTTCACGCATTGCAGAGGTCTTTGTGAAGACCGCCCGTGAGCAGCGTCTGGCACTGATGCCGTTTGTGATGGCTGGTGATCCTGATCTTCAGAGCACGGCAGACGTGTTACTCAGTCTTCAGAATCATGGGGCTGATGTGGTGGAGATCGGCATTCCCTACAGCGATCCTCTGGCGGATGGACCAGTGATCCAGGCTGCTGCTCATCGAGCTCTTGAACAAAACACAACCCCGGCAAAAGTGCTGGAGATGTTGAGTGGATTGCGTGAACAACTCACGATGCCGGTTGTGCTGTTCACCTACAGCAACCCACTGCTGAACCGAGGAGCAGAACGCTTTTTTTCGGAAGCTGCCGCCGCTGGTGTTTCTGGTTTGGTTGTACCCGATCTCCCGCTTGAGGAAGCGGAACGTTTGTCTCCACTTGCAGCACAACATGGCCTTGATCTTGTTCTGTTGGTGGCACCCACCACTCCTGAACAGCGCATGGAGCGCATCGCTGCTTCCAGTCGTGGTTTCACCTATCTGGTTTCTGTGACTGGTGTCACCGGAGAACGCTCAAGTCTTCAAGAACGTGTCGGCCAATTAGTCACTTCTCTGAAGCGATGCGAGGCCGGCCCTGTCGCTGTGGGATTTGGAATCTCCGGCCCTGAGCAGGTCCGTCAGGTGCGTGCATGGGGCGCCGATGGAGCCATTGTTGGCAGTGCCTTAGTCAAAAGAATCGCCGCTGCACAACAAGGTTGCGCAGCGGCGGAAGCGGGTGACTTTTGCCGTGAGCTGCGTGCAGCAGCCGGCTAAAGATCACTCTTCGTCTTCGTCTGTGCCACCAACGGGAACGAGGCGGATCTGTTTGCGCCCCAGCTTGATTTCGAATTCATCGCCAGGCTTGAGATCAAGCATGGCTGTATAAGCCTTGCCGATCAACAGGTTGCCGTTTCCTTGGACAGTTGCCACGTAGGAAAGTTTGCGACCACCCTTGCCAATACCTGCGGAACCGCCACCAAGATCAATGCCCTTGGCATTGAGAAGAGCTTCGTAGAAAGCAGTGAAGTTAACGCGATCAGAACCATCCTTTTTTTTAGAGACATACCCACAGGCAGTAGCCAGGTCTGTCTTGGAGACGTCACCTAAATCCTTGACCTTTGCAAGGAGTTCAGCACCAGTGAGCATCATCATAAAAATAATCTACCTTCTGAACATAGCGCTTAATGTGCAGTATGCGCCAACCATTCGGTGCAGATTTTTTTAACCGGAGGTGAAACTATGGCCCGCTTCGTTCTCTGGGGGACCTATTGCGACAACGCATTGGAAAAAAGAGCTCCGTTTCGTGATGAGCATCTCGAGCGGCTAAAAGCCCTCAAGGAAAGTGGGACATTGATCACCCTTGGTCCGACGGTTGGCAGTACACACGTTTTCGCAGTCTTTGAGTCCGACAGTGAATCAACTGTGCGTGCTCTGCTTGAAGCAGATGTCTACTGGCGAGAGGGAATCTGGACTCAACTGGATGTTTATCCATGGGTCCAGGCATTCTGAGCCTGCTGCCAGATCCATTCGGCAACCACGATGTCATTCCCTTCTCCGAGAGCATCGGCATATCCGCTCATTTGACCGATTCCTTCACGGGCAATCTGTGCGATCGCTTGAGCATTGTTGAGCTCTCGTTTCTCGAGGGCCTTGAGTTTCAATGTTCGTCCTCGACGAATGATGTTGCCGCCGTTGGGATGACATCCAGCGCAATGCAGATCAAATAGCTGCGCTCCTGATCCACTCAGGCCCCAGGCGCTTGAACTCTGCCAGAACAGTGTGAGCAGCATCAGTGCCCCTGCCAGCAGCGTTCTCATCGTCTATCAGCAGGTGATTTCAGTCTGCCTTGGTCAAGCCAGTGGCTGGATCTGAATCGGTGGGTTGTCAGGATCACAACAGTTGTTCCTGATCTGATGGCGGAAGAGGATTTGCAGCTTTTTCTGTTGAAGGTCCAACAGCTCAATGCATTGGTCAGCAGTCTTGATGCTGATCCAGAGCGTCGTCGCCAGTTGGCCGCCTGCTCTGATCACAATGCGGTCGTGCAATTGGCCCGGTTGTGGGGGTTCCGCATCGACCGACGCTGGGGAGAAGCGAGTGTTGAGGGACCACGTTTATCCAATCTGCTGGCTGAGCCACTTGCAGCTTCGGGGCATGAAATCGAAGAGGAGTTGTGTTCCGGCGAGGGTTGGAGGTTGATGAGGATCAGTTCCAACGGATCGCGCAGTCCGGATGGTTTCTGGTATCAACAGAAGGAGCATGAGTGGCTCACCTTGTTGAAGGGGAGCGCGCTCCTAAGTCTTGAAGATCCAGAGGAATGCGTTGAACTCAGCGTGGGGGATCAGCTGATGCTTTCAGCTGGTCGACGTCATCGGGTTGAGCGGACGGATGCTCATCCTGGAACGGTATGGCTTGCTCTCTACTGGAATGAGAGTCCAAGCGAGCATCCGGTTCAGTCGATCGTTTAACAAGCCAGTAAGCCCCCGCCAAAGCGATAGCGGAGACGCCAAGGCCGATCAAAAGCTGAGGTTTGTCTTCCGCGCCTTGGGGTAGAACAATGACTTTCCGGGCCACGGCCGTGAGTGCGGTGACCAGCACTAGTTCGATCTGTACGACGTGGCGACGCAGGTAACTGGTGATGTTCTGCAGCACTTCAAGGGCGATCAGCACTGTCAGCAGATCACCAAGGATGCGAATCAGACCATCACCCAGCCAGTAGGAATCCTGTTCATTGGTGATCAGCGAAAGAGCAACGCGGATCGTGAGCTGCACGATCGAAGCCGCGATCACCACAGCAGTGATGATGGTGAGCAGGATGGCGACCTGCTTTTCCCCAGCATCAACCCATTGCAGGAAGCTTCGGCGTTTGCGACGAGACTGAATCACTGGGCTCAGTTGTTGCTGAACGGGTTAAAGAAGGGCTTGGCGGGTGTGTCGCCAGGGGGGTTTTCGATCTTGGTATTACAGGTAATGGAGCCATCCGCCCCCTCGACGCAGTCCGTGGGAACCACAGTGCTTTGTTCTCCAGTACGGCTATTAGGGCCCAGCAGCCAGACCTCTGATTGAGCCATCACGGCCTGCGGAAGCGTCACGCTGACAGCCGTGATGAGGCTGACGCCGAGCAGTCGTTGCGGGACGGAGGCCATTGAGAACCTGACAGATATCCCCATGTTGCCTGCGACCGGGTTCAGCCGGTGCAGTCATCTCTAATTTCTCGCAGCAGTAGATCCAGTTGACCGAAGGGATCGGCACCGTTCTGAGGGGCGCCTGCTCCTGAATCCTCATTCGCAGGCATTCCCGGATTGGCTGCCCATTCGGCTTCGATAGAGCACAGCCGGGCTGCCAGCCGAGGCATGCCCCCTAGGACATGTTCACGCTCCAGCACCTCCATTAGGGCAGGCATGCGGGTGGATGTTGCTCTCAGGCTGCGGCGCAGGTCTGACTGGGTACGCCCCTGCTGCTTCAGCCAGTCCTTCAGCAGTGCTGCAAGGTCATCCTCCAATTCGCGTGACCAGCGGGTCATGGGCATTGGATCGGGAACCATTGATCCAGTCTGCGTTGTGCTCGTTGCCTGATCTCGGGAGTGATGTGATTCCGGCAAAGACTCATGACTGCGGTGATTGCCACCAGATCATCACTAAAACCAGCCACCGGCAATAGGTCTGGGATCAGGTCGGTGGGGACCAGGAGATAGGTGAGTGCTGCCAGCAGGGTGAGCCTCGCCTGAGGAGGCGTCGCCGGATCAAGCATCATCTCCAGCGCTTCAAGGGCTGGGCGGGCAATGGATCGTCCAGCCCGCATCAGCAGCTGCCGGAATGCGGACTCATCAATGACTTCACTGTCGAGCACTTCTGCATCCACCACTTCCCCGTTGAAGCTGTTGTTGAACTCCGTGGTGCCTGAAGGGGAGCTCGAGGTCATGGCGGAGGCAGTAAAGCTGACAGCATGAACAGTCTCACCCTCTGAGCGGATTGGCCAGCAGGAGAGCCGATCCCTGGAGGGTGGGTTCCCCGTTCAGACGCTCATCTCCACGAGTCCGTGCTGGATGCCGGTCTTGCGCAGTTTGCGCAATGCACGTTGGACCACCTGGCGACAATATTCACGGCTGCAGTTCATGTGCCTGGCCACTTCAGCAAGCGTGCGCCATTCATGGCTGCCGTCGAGGCCGAAGCGCAGCATCACCACCGTGCGTTCCTTGGGAGTGAGATTGGATTTGTCCAGCAGCTTCCAGGCCGAAGCAGTTCTTTCTGCGATTTCCGCCCGTTCCATCGGTGGAATTTCATCGCTTGGCAGAACGTCAACGAGTTCTGATGGATCTGACTTTGACTTCACGACTCCCTGAAGACTGACCGTCACACTGCGTAATTCGCAACCCAGGAGATCTTCCACCTCGCTGAGGGAGATTTGCATCGACTCCGCAAGTTGTTCCGATGTTGGAGGTAAGCCATTGCTCTGCATCAGTCGAGCTTTGGCAGCACGCAGTTTTGTGAGCTTTTCATTCACATTCACGGGAATGCGAATGGTGCGGCTCTGGGTTGAAAGAGCACGGTTCAGGCCCTGACGAATCCACCAGTAGGCGTAGGTGGAAAAGCGATGACCGCGAGTTGGGTCGTATTTCTCGACGGCGCGTGTGAGTCCAAGGGTGCCTTCTTGAATCAGGTCCAGTAGGTCAAGTCCCTTACCCTGGTATCGCTTTGCAAGATTGACTACCAACCGGAGGTTGGAGGTGATCATCTGATTCTTGGCCCTCTCTCCTCGTTTAATCGTGCGCTTCTCTTCGTCGTTGTATTCACATGCGGACCCACTTCCGCCGGCAAGCAGACAGCGCTCATTCAGAGCGACCATCGCCTGAACTTTGCGACCCATGGTTAACTCCTGTTCAGGAGTCAATAGTTGATGTCTGCCGATTTCGCCTAGAAATGCACTCAGTGAACTCACCATCACATGTATGCCAGGTTTCATTGAACCTAGGGCGAAAGGCTTTTTATCTGGTGCGTGTAATGAAGACTGCGGAATTCATATTTCAGTCGTAATTCTGAATTTGTACTGAATTCAAGTTTTGTTCATAGTTTGATTCGTGTTGCTTCATATTTGCGTTGGATTTGTTGTGCAGATCTTCCTCATGGAAGCAGCGGAGGCTTCCTCTCAGCCGCTACTGTCGCCAGCAACAAATGATTCGAGCTCATGTTGCTGGCCACTGCGCTGACTCCGGAGATCGCCAAGAGTGCTGGAGTGGCCTATGTCCACTACCTGAGCTTCATGCTCTGCTTCGCGGCCTTGGTGGTGGAGCGCAGGCTGATTCGTCCTGATCCGGATCGCAGGACCGCAACGGCAATGGTGATCACCGACATCATTTATGGAATTGCAGCACTCGCTTTGCTGGTGACTGGAATTCTGCGGGTGCTCTATTTCGGTCAGGGCAGCGAGTTTTACACCGAAAACCCTCTGTTCTGGTGGAAAGTCGGTCTTTATCTGAGTGTTGGAGGGCTTTCTCTCTATCCCACAGTCACCTATATCCTTTGGGCGATTCCGCTCAGTAAGGGCGAGTTGCCCAAGGTGAGCCAGGCGCTGGCAACCCGTCTGGGGTGGATCATCAATGTGGAGCTGGTGGGATTTGCCTTAGTCCCCATGCTCGCCACACTGATGGCCAGGGGTGTTGGTCTTTCCGCTGCCTGAGTAACGAGTCCGATGCTTGATGACCCCTGTCCACCGGTTCAGCAGGTCCGCAGGCTTGAGGGTCAGCCCTTTACTGCCGCGGCGGCTGAAACAGCACCTGGATACGGGGCGCGTTTGGCGACCACGGCTTTCGGGGTTCCGTCCCTCCCTCGCTGGTGTGTGTGGGTCGAGCCTTCAGCTGATGAGCTGCCGGATCGATGGGAGCGTCGCTGGCTGAATGCCGTTGATGCCGCTTTGGATCGTTGGATGACTCTGTTGCCGATCACGCGTGTCAGTGATCGCAACCGGGCTCATGTTCGGGTGGAACGCCGTCGGCCGCCTCGGCGAAAACTGGCGGGGGGCTGGCGAGCCAGCAATGGTCGTGCTGTGCTGCAACTGCTGGAGGTGCGTCGCGAAGACATCTGGCGACTGGAACCAGGTGTGACCGTGATGGTGTCACCGGAGCTGAGGGCACAGTCTCTGCAGGCCACTGCGTTGCATGAGCTGGGCCATGCCTTCGGTCTCTGGGGCCATAGCGTTTACCCCGCTGATGCCCTTGCACCGGTGCAAGGAGCATCGCCAGTGCTCGCTCCATCGGCTGGTGATCGACGCACACTCAACTGGTTGCGTGATCAGCCAACTCGTTTTGGCGAGCCCTTCAAGCCTGCCGATGCCGCAGATCAGTGACGGCGTTTTTGACGCACGCTTCAAGCTTCTGACAGGCCGCTGAAAACTCGGCATGCTGCTTTCACTGAACGATTGCTGGCCTTGAGGATTGCGACCTTGCTGCGCTCACGCAGCCTGATGCGTTCATTGCTTATGGGCGCTGTGCTCGTTTCTGTTGCCGGGTGTGGTTCGTCGGGTCCTCTCTCTAGGGAAGGCAGAGCCTCCAAGGACAGCATTCGCATTCAGCTGGATGGTGTTCAGCCCTCAGCCAGCACCGGAGAGCTGAAACAGGGAGGTAAAGCCGTTCGCTTCAAAGTCGGATTCGGCCGCAACGGCATTACATGTGCTGGCACACGCTTTGAAGAAGGATGGACTCCCTTGGGCACCTTCCGTGTGAACGCAATCCTCAGTAAGGATCGCTTTGTGATGGATCCCGCTTTGGTGAAGGAGTCCGGCAAGACTGAGACCTATCTGCGCGAGAACCTGTTTCACAACATGAGTTCCATCGATTTCAAGGGCGATGGTGAAATCGGTGAGTACGGCGAGGGTTACATCAGCCTGGCGCCTGTTCCTGCCACTCCACAGCCATTCCGTTTCAACACCTACGACGGCAAATTTCGCTGGTACAGCTTCGCCATCCACGGCACCAACGATCCCAGCCGGGTGGGGCAGTCGACCACCGGTGGCTGCATCAACGTAGATCGCAAAGCAATGGCTGGCCTACTCAAGACCGTGCAGCTCGGGGATGAAGTGGTGATCCGTTCTGACTCTCCCTGCACACCTTGATCACGCACACCATGATCAAGGTCTGCGCGGGGCTCCACGCCTGGCCGCGAGCACTTCCTGCACCTGGCGCCAGCTCACACCGTGATGGGCCAGGGCTACTTGCATATGGAAGAGGATGTCGGCCGCTTCTCCAGCGATCTCGTCGATGTTGTCGTCTTTGCAGGCCATCACGAACTCGGCACTCTCCTCTCCGATTTTCTTGAGGATGCTGTTGTCACCACCCTTGAGAAGTTTGTTGGTGTAACTGCCTTCCTCAGGGTGATCCCGGCGGCTTTCGATCACGCGCATCAGCTCCGTGCAGGCGTCCGCCGGAGGTGGGAGCGCGTCTACACCGCCCGGGGCACGCTGGTCGCTGTCTTCGTAGAAGCAGCTACGAGCACCGGTGTGGCAGGCCACATCGCCTGTCTGTTCGATTGAGACCAAAATCACATCCGCGTCACAGTCGTAACGGATGCTTCTCACTGTCTGAGTGTGGCCGCTGGTGGCGCCCTTGTGCCACAGCTCCTGGCGTGAGCGGCTCCAGTAATGCACCTCTCCTGTTCTCAATGTCAGTTCGATGGAGTGCCTGTTCATCCAGGCCACCATCAGCACTGCACCGTCCAGCCAGTCCTGGGCGATTGCCGGGATCAGGCCCGCATCGTTGAAACGGAGTTGATCAATGAAGGCTGATGTGAGGGGCTGCATCGGGCTGCGCTTGCTGCAGATGGAGTCAGCACAAATCCTGACGCAGTGCCTTGCCGCCCATCGTCTGGCACGAATTGGCCGAGACTGGCTTTTGGGCACCGTTGGTTGACTGAAGTCAGCGTCGATAAGTTGATTGCAGAGTGCTGATTGTTGCGATGCCATCTGGTCTGAAGCGAGCAATTGTCAGCAGTGGCCTTGTGCTGCTGGCCTGTTCACTCGCCACTGCAACCTCTGCTTCGCAACGGCGCGGTTCAACACCTCTCGATTTCCTGACCATCCGAAAGGCCTCCAGCCCGCAGATCTCGCCTGACGGCGAGACGGTGGTTTTCGTTTTGGAGGAACCGGGACCTCAAAAGGATGGTCAACCCTGGCGGGGTGATCAGGATCTTTGGAGAGTTCCTGCAGACGGCAGCGCACCTCCCCAACGCTGGATCTCAAGTCCACAGCGGGACTGGTCACCCCGATGGTCTCCTGATGGAGGAATGCTGGCCTTTCTCTCCAAACGTGGCACGGGAGAGTCAAACGGATCCACAACACAGATCTTCCTGAGCGATTCCTCTGGCGCCGGGGTTCGTCAGCTCACGGGTGTGGGCGGAGAGATCTCCGCATTCCGCTGGGCACCCGATGGCAGCAGTCTCGCTTTTCTTGCATCAGACGATCTGAATCATTCCGACAGCGCACCCCATCCATCGAACCGGCCCCTGCCTCTGACGAAGCTGTATCAGGTGTCTGTTTCAGGAGAGGAGGTGAAGCTGATTTCACCGTCTGGACTGAATGTGATCGACTTTGACTGGTCACCGGATGGCACCCGAATTGCCGCCCTGACTTCTCCAACAGCCAAGGTTCCGGATCTGGTCAGTGCCAGGCAGCTGGTGATCATTGATCCTTCCCTGGCTGAGGTTGAGCGCCGTTTCCCCAATCGCATCGGTTGGGACTCCCCCGTGTTGTGGTCGCCTGACGGGGAGCTCATCCATGTTGATGTGTGGAGATCACCCGGAGATGCATGGTCTCCAGCTTTTATCTCAGCCAGCGATGGTCAGACTCAGGTTTTACTGGATGGCGTTCGGGCCACGATCGGAGATACACGCTGGTCTGCTGACTCCCGCTTTCTGTTCGGTCAGTTGTTGGAGGGGAACCAGACGTCTCTCGCCAGGATTGAACGAGAGACGGGTGCCATTCAGCGGCTGACACCATCTGGCGCCAGATTGTTTGAGAAGGGCACCTACACCGCTCATGATGTATCGGGCCGAGTTGTTCTGCTCAAAGCTTCCGCATCGACTCCGCCGGATCTCTGGTTCGTTGATTCAGGACAGGCCCCCAAACAGCTCACACGTCTGAATCCGCAGATTGATCAGATCCGATTTGGAGAGGTGCGTGAGCTGCAATGGCGCAATCCAGATGATGGTCAAACGGTGCATGGATTTTTTGTGCTTCCCCTTGACTATCAATCGGGTCGCCGTTATCCGATGGTGACGATTCTGCACGGTGGTCCGACATCGGCCTGGCAGATCGGATGGTCGGATGGTTTCACGGATTGGGGTCAGGTCTTGGCTGCCAATGGCTACATCACTTTTTTCCCGAATGTGCGGGGTTCACTCGGAGCTGGAGTTGATTACGCCAATGCCAATACAGGTGATTTAGGAGGAATTGATTATGTGGATGCGATCAGTGGAGTCGACGCATTGGTGTCGCAAGGATTTGCTGATCCCAAGCGGCTGGGTGTTGGGGGTTACAGCTATGGCGGTTATCTGAGCTCCTGGAGCATCACCCAGACAACACGTTTCAAGGCAGCGGTGTCTGGCGGAATCCTGGCTGATCTGATCAGTTTTTATGGCACCACGGATATCCCTCAGTATCTGACCATTCACCTCGGCGAGCCGCCTTTCCCTGAACAATCACTGGCCTGGCAGCGCTCCCCGCTCAAGCATGCGTCAAAGGTGACAACACCGGTGTTGTTTTATGTGGGTGACAGTGACCAACGCACACCTCCGGGTCAGGTTCATCAGATGCATCGTGCCGTTGAGGATGCTGGAGTAACGACCTTGAAGGTCATCTATCCAGGGGAAGGTCATGGATTCGTGGACCGAAACAATCAGTTGGATCTGATGCAACGGATGCTGGCTTGGTATGGGCGCTACCTCGCACCAGCTGGGGTATCTCAATGAAAGTATTGAGATTGATCAGTTTTCAGAGGGTGATTCGAGCCAGATCCTGGTCATTGAAAATCTTTTTCCGATCAGTTTGTTTCGCTCAGTTTCACTGAAGCGATCAAAATGATTCAACCGCGCCATATCCGAATTTGAATAACTGTTTAAGCTTTTTAGGCATTCTCCCAGACGGCCGAGGCAACATATTGCAAGATTGCATTGTTGGAGTTGCCTGAAAAAACGTAGTCGTTGAAATCCTGATCAAAGGATGGAGCGTCTTCAAAGCCATAGGTGTCGATATCCAATTGAGTAAATACTTTCTCTCCATCGGGATTTGCATCTTTGAAGGCAAACCAATAATTGGTTTGACCATCTCCTTCAACACTTTTGAGAACGGGCGCTATTTTTCCTGGCCCATCAACCTGATACGACTGGGCACCTGTTTCGCTTGTAACCAGCTTTAATCCTGTCAAAGAATCAGCGTTGAGAGCAATATTTTGATAGCGAGGGTCTCCTGGTGAGATCATCTCGCCAGTGGCCGGATCTTGAACGAATCCATTGTCATCAACAGCATAGAACAGGAGTTGATTACTGTTTCCACTTTCGCTGAGACTTTCATTCTTGAGCGTAACGATATGGTCGTCGTTGACTGTCCAATATTCGAACTGTGCTTTTTGTGCGATTTCTTGATATGTGTAACCGTTTTCATCTTTCTCTGTGGATTTATCGTCGATATCTCGATAAGAAATTTTATCCCAAGCTTTTTGGGCTTTGTTGTAGTAGTGCAGGAATGAAGAATCCAGATTTACATCGCCTATCTCCCCATCTTTAGAGAAAAATCGAGTATCCCAATACCAGCCTTGTTTGAAGTTATCAAACATCAGTCTCATCGAGGATGAGCCAGATCTGTAGTCATCCAATATCCCTTTATTTCCAAGCGAAGAACTATCCCAACGGAATATGTCTGAATAAGGAGAGTCTTTGGTAATTTTCAGGTTAGACCATTTGACCTCCTCGTATTCTTCTTTCATCTCTTGGATTTTTTCGGTATTGGATAAAACACCGAACCAAGCCATATCTTGTATTGGGTCTAAAGCCCACTCTTGTCCAATTGTGAAATCCCAGGTCTTCCAACCGTATTTTGATGCTTGGTTAGGGCTTGCCAATCCAGAAAGATAAACAAGGGGATTCCCTTGAGGGTCGTCACTTGTTTTAAGTTTGACGACGTGACCGTATCCATCAGGTCTAAGTACGCCGTCATTTTCATATGTCATCGTGAAGTTAATGTTGCTCCATTTGTCATCTGACTGATCAACACTGGGGTCTTCAATTGGAATCAAGTTGATT
This sequence comes from Synechococcus sp. AG-679-A04, assembly GCA_003210775.1. Classification (GTDB taxonomy): domain Bacteria; phylum Cyanobacteriota; class Cyanobacteriia; order PCC-6307; family Cyanobiaceae; genus Synechococcus_C. Next base: position 22,949 of record QCUI01000004.1, on the reverse strand, counting down.
GTTATATTATCGCCTGGATCAAAATCAGGAATAGTGATAGCTTTGCTCCAAGATGGGAAGGGAACAATCTTTCTCTTCACCTCCTCTCGATTGTAAAAACTTGCGGCCTCATTTTTTGATGTGTCGGGTTGTGAGTTTTGAAATAGTTTGACGATATCTATTCCTAAGGCAGCCACTGCCGAAGCTGCTGAAACAACCGGAACTCGTTTTGTCGCAAATGAGGCTGCAGCAACCAAAGCCGCTGCAGTTGTAGCTTTTTGAGCTGTCGAGGCATTTGCCGCCCAATCTGATTTTCGTTCATCTCCAGCTATGCGGTTGTCAATATTCAATCCTTCGATAATGACTTCTTCTTTGAAATCATATGAAGCATCAAGAGAATAAGTATCAGAGCCTAAGTTGTCTGCCCAATTTTTATCTACTCTTTTGCTTTCGCAATCCTCGAGGCTCTCCTTGTCACCAAAAATTAAATATAATGTGTCTGATAAGTTTTTATTGATAATTTCTCCATTAATGCGTTTGAGATCGCCAACATTGATTCTGTCTGATCCTTCCCCTCCTGATAAGAGAATCGGAGACCACTTGTAATCAATATTTTTGTCTCCAAGGAAGTTGAGTTTATTTTGAATTTCATGCGGCACTGGCCTTCCATTTTGCCAAGGATTTTCTCTTCGGGATTTCACATAATTATATTCTTTTGCTTCTTCTGAGGCGTATATCAGTGGGTCAAAGCCGTGCAATGTGTCGTTGCCTTTACCCCCATAAATTTTTTGGCCACCAATCTGGATCACATGTATTGGCTGACTTGGCTGAACACCATCAAGGATCTGTGCTTTGTCTGTGTAGTACCACACATCAAGATTTATGCTTTGTATTGGATCATTAATCAGAGGGTTTTCAATAACCGTTGGCGCCAAATTATTTTGATCTGATTGTGGCAATAAGCGATTGCTTGAATATTTTAGCTTCCCTTCTTGGCTTGCTGTCTGAAAAGGCGTATCCTCCCCTACAAACGTAGTCCGGCAGGTGGGCGATATATCGGGAGGGCAGTGATCTTTTTTTCGGACCAATTTGTCTTCCTGGACCAGCAGCTTATTTTGGGCATGCTGTCCGAAGCTAATGGAAGGAGCGAAAGCCTTGATAGAGGGAAAAGCCAAGTCGTCACCATCGCCAAGTATGATTTTTTGTTGCGAATTGTCGTAAATGACATAATCTGAACCTCCCCCAGTATTTATATTGTTTTTTTGATGTATTGCCTTATCAAATCCGCTTCCTACCGGATAAAAATATCGTGTTGAGATGATATTGTCGCCATCTCCTCGAAACATAATTTTTCTCCATTCTGCGCTTTGATCATATAATTCTTGAGCGTTAGCCTTCAAAGGCCAGTCTTGATCTAACCCGGGCATACCGAGTTGGCCATGCCCTGCCAGGTATCCTTGATGCCAATCCGGATCTGTCTTCTTAAGGCTCGGAAGCATTGTTATAAAGTGATCGTTATGAGCATAATTATCAAGAGATCTAGCCCACGCATTTACGTTGGATCGTAGGTTTGAAAAGCTTATTGGGTTTGAAATTACATATTGATCTGTCTCAATATCTTTGTTTCCGAATGTCACCCCCTTCCGCAAGTCAGCAATGATGACGTTGTATTCTTCTCCGGTTTCTTCATTGAATGTATAAGTGTTGATCAGCTTTTGTTTGTCTTCCTCTGTTTCGAGTGAATTTGCAGTTGCAATGATTTGCTTCCAGATATCGTCACCGAGCACTCCCCATACTCCCTCTTGAGCTATTCCGGCAGGGTTCCCTTTGTATCCGGGAAAATCTGCCTGCATGGCTCTGTCTATTAGCGAGTCCGAGTCTATTGGGTGGTCCGAGTCTGTTATTTGGTAAGTTGAAGTTGTTAGGTGATTTTGAATTCCAAAATTGCCAGCTATTGGTGTGAATTCGTTGGAAAATAGATTATTAATGGCTGCTAGTAGATTTCTCAGGTCGTTGGTGGTATATTTATTCCATATCGAGTTTCCTTCGTTGAGGTCAAAGTCTGATTGTTTCCATTCTGCTTTGAAATCTATATCGTTGTCGTGCGCACCTCCAAAATCCCCGTAAAAGTTAAATGGATTAGTGATTATTTCATACATCAAAAGGGGATTGTTCATGATTTTGTCTAAATAATATTAAGATTAGCGAATATCGGCTAACAGGGGCCCGAGGAAACAATTCTTACTATTCTGGCTTGCTGATTGTGCCTGTGTTCTCTGCTAATTCATGATTTTCTTGTATTTTGCTTGGTTCTGATAAGTCATCTTGAATGTTGCTATCAAGCTTTCATGCATAGACGTCGATCTGTTTGACCGTCGCTTTTTGAAAAGTTAACTCAAATTTTTCAGTAGTATTTCCTACCTCTCTGGAGAGTCTTTGTCGGTCTGTTGACTGTTGTCTTTCTCGAGTTGCTCCAGGCCAGTGCCCCGCTGGAATGATCGCCAGTGGCTCCCGCGGCACCGCAGCTGGACCCAGTGCTCCATAAGGGCATTGAGCTTCAAGCAGTCGCCTGCCTTGAGATTCACTGTCAATGTTGGAGCGTCACGCCTGCGCTTTCTGCAGATGTAGACAGGAAGAGGCCTGACGCAGTGACGTCTCTCTTTTCCTCGATGCCTTCGCCTCCCGCTGGTCACACCTGCAGTAAGCACTTCGAGGGCTATCCCTGCTGCCATCGGCAGTGGCAGCACCCCGGCCATTGCCGTTTCGTGCACGGTTACAGCCGCAGCTTCACTGTTTGGTTCGCTGCCTTTGAACTGGATGCCTGTGGTTTCGTGGTCGACTTCTCCAGCCTCCGGCCTCTGGAGGAGCAGCTCAGACGTCAGTTCGATCACACCTTTCTGGTGAATGCCGATGATCCGTTGATGGATCAGTGGCAGAGCCTGCATGAACAGGGCGCGCTGGATCTGCGCGTGATGGACAACGTGGGCATGGAAGCCACTGCCCAGTTGGTCTGGGGCTGGGCCAACACCCTGTTGCAACAACGTGATGCAGGCCGCAGCTGTTGCTGGAAGGTGGAGGCCCGGGAAAACCGCGCCAATGGAGCCTGCTACGAGGCACTGCCTGAGTGGTTCGATCCTGCGAACCGCTAACTAGACCAGTGATCACAGTGATCAGCTCAGCACCAGTTTCCGCTGCTCCTCGCTGCCGCTTGCCGGCTGCACATCCACGTTCACGTCATCACCATCGCTGTAACGTCCGGCCAGGATGGCCTTGGCGATTGGCGTTTCCAGTTCACGCTGGATGGCACGCTTGAGCGGACGGGCGCCGTACACCGGGTCATAGCCGGCATCGGCAAGCCAATCGGTGGCGTTGTCGCTGATGCTCAGGCCGAGTTTGCGCTCGGTGAGGCGTTTGCGCAGACGTTCCACCTGCAGACTCACGATCTGGCGCAGTTCGTCTTTGCGCAGACTGTGGAAGATGATCTGATCGTCGAGTCGATTGAGGAATTCAGGACGGAAATGACCGCGCAGTGCTTCATTCACCCGCCGTTCCATCTCGTCGTGCTGCCCGTCGTCGCCGCCGAGATCCAGGATCGACTGGCTGCCGATGTTGCTGGTGAGGATCAGCACGGCATTGGTGAAGTCAACGGTTCGGCCCTGGCCGTCGGTGACCCGACCGTCATCCAGGATCTGCAGCATCACGTTGAACACGTCGGGGTGGGCTTTCTCCACTTCGTCGAACAGGATCACGGCATAGGGGCGCCGGCGCACAGCTTCAGTGAGCTGACCGCCTGCTTCGTAACCGACGTAGCCGGGAGGCGCACCGATCAGACGACTGACCGTGTGCTTCTCCATGTATTCACTCATGTCGATGCGCACCATTGCGTCTTCGCTGTCGAACAGCTGAGCCGCCAGGGCCTTGGAGAGCTCGGTTTTGCCCACACCGGTGGGGCCGAGGAACAGGAAACTGGCGATCGGTCTGTGGGGATCACTGAGCCCGGCGCGTGAGCGCTGAATCGCATCAGCGACGGCGGTGACAGCCTGCTGCTGACCCACCACGCGCTCGTGAAGTTGGTTCTCAAGCCCGAGCAGCTTGGCCATCTCCGATTGCACCAGCTTGGCAACCGGAATGCCGGTCCATTTGGCGATCACCTCGGCGATGTCGTCTTCAGTGACCTCTTCGCGCAGCAGCGACTTTTCCTGGCCGCTGTCATCGTCAGCCGCCAGCACAGCCTCCTTCTCCGCCAGCTGTTTCTGCAGGGTGGCCAGGGTGCCGTACTCCAGTTCCGCAGCCTTGTTGAGGTCATAGCTGCGCTTGGCCTGGTCCACCTGCAGCTGCACACGCTCGATCTCCTCCTTCAGATTGGAGAGCTCATCAATCGCTCCCTTCTCCTGCTGCCACTGGGCATTGAGGGTGCTCTGCTGTTCCGAGAGTTCCGCCAGTTCCCGCTCCAGGCGATCCAGCCGCTCCTGGCTGGCGGCATCGGATTCGCGGCCTAGGGAGAGCTTCTCCATCTCCAGCTGGAGGATCTTGCGATCGATCTCGTCGATCTCCTCCGGCTTGGAGGTGATCTCCATCTTCAGGCGCGCGGCGGATTCATCCATCAGGTCGATGGCCTTATCGGGCAGAAAGCGGTCGGCGATGTAGCGGCTGCTGAGCACGGCGGCGGCCACCAGCGCGCTGTCAGCAATTCGAACGCCGTGGTGCACCTCGTAACGCTCCTTCAGTCCGCGCAGGATTGAGATCGTGTCTTCCACCGTGGGCTGATCTACCAGCACCTGCTGGAAGCGACGCTCAAGAGCTGGATCCTTTTCGATGTGCTGACGGTGTTCGTCGAGTGTGGTGGCGCCGATGCAGCGCAATTCACCTCGGGCCAACATCGGCTTAAGCAGGTTGCTGGCATCCATGGCGCCGCCGGTGGCGCCGGCTCCCACCACGGTGTGGATCTCGTCGATGAACAGAACGATCTGCCCCTCGGAGTCGGTGACTTCCTTCAGCACCGCCTTGAGACGTTCCTCGAACTCACCGCGATATTTGGCACCGGCGATCAGGGCCCCCATGTCGAGGGCGATGAGCTGTCGGTTCTGCAGCGCCTGAGGAACGTCGCCGTTGACGATGCGCTGTGCCAGTCCTTCGACAATGGCGGTCTTGCCGACCCCGGGTTCGCCGATCAGCACAGGGTTGTTCTTGGTGCGGCGGCTGAGGATCTGAATGGTGCGACGGATCTCCTCGTCGCGGCCGATCACAGGATCAAGCTTGCCGTCGCGGGCAGCGGCCGTGAGATCGCGTCCGTATTTCTCCAGCGATTCGTAGGTTGCTTCTGGGTTTTGGTCGGTCACGGTCTGGCTGCCACGTACGGCATCAATGGCGGTTTTCAGGGCTTTGGCGTCGGCGCCTACCTGATTGAGTAGGCGTTGTCCGCAGCGGGAATCCTCTGCTAATGCCAGCAGCAGGTGTTCGATGGAGGTATAGCTGTCTCCGTACCCCTGCTTGAGAGATTCGGAACGATCCAGCAGGGCGTTAAGCCCTTTGCCTAGGTAAACGGATTCCGGCGGAGACTGCAGTGCCGGTTGCTGACTGAGATGGGCTTCCAGGTTGCTCTGAAGAGCGGCTGGCGTCACACCGGCTTTTTCGAGGATGCGACTGGCCAGGCCGTCCTGTTCAAGGAGTGCCAGCATCAGATGCTCGGTCTCCAGTTGTTGATGGCGTCGCTTCTGGGCCAGGTTCTGGGCCGAGAGGATCGCGGCCCAGGCCTTTTCAGTGAATTGTTCGGCCGTGGGTTGCATGAGTCCGTTGGTACTGCAGTCACCGTATGGGTTACATGCTGATCACAGCTATGGAGAACCGACCCCATGTGCTTCGGTCTGTACGCCAGCATGCGGTTAACCGATCTAAATCGGTAGGGTCCACCGAATGTTGGCAACCCCATGGTGGATGAAAACCCTGTGAACCCGATGCTGGTGACCAGGCTGGTGGCCAGAGTGAGGGAGCTCTATGGACCTGCGCCCTCGGATCTGGAGAGAATGTGCTGGACCGTGGTCCACGAACATCACCATGACGCGATGCCCTCGGAGTACGACATCCGGGAGGTTGATGAGGATCTTTATTTGGCTGTGCTGACTTCAGCGCGTCAGCATGAGTGAGCAGTATTAGAGAGAAATTGATCAATCTCAGTTTCTGAAATTGACGGTGCGTTGATGAGATTTAATCAGTATTTGTGATTCTTAGTCTTGCTTTGCTCTGAGTTTGAAGATCAAGGCAATGATGTCTTGAGTTTTTCTTTAAGGTTTCAGAATGGTGATCTTTTGATCTTGATCGAGTGCCATCACTTTGATTGATCCGCCAGACAGCGGCAGGTCTGAAAACCGCATCTGCCTGACATCGGGATTCTCAAAAGTTTTGATCGAATAGGTGCCATTCTTCTGGTCGGAGACGACTGACCACTCCGTAATTTCATAAGTGGCTTTCGCGCCACCTCCTCCAAATCCGCCTCCAGCTGGAATGCCCTGGCTTCCGGGAGGCAAATCGAATTGGCCGAGCAGATGGAATGCTGTCCCCACCTGCTCGGCTGAGCTCAGATTGGTGGGTGCATTTCTGCTGAAGATCAATGCCCTGATGAACCTTGATGTGGATAGGAAATCGCCTGGCAGGCCCTGCAATCCCGCGCCTGCGCTGACAGGAGGCAATGCCAGTCCGTTCACTGTGATCTCTGCCGGAGGCATGGCGTTGAGGTTGCCATAGTTACCTGCTGCAATCAGTTGATAGGGAAGCGGTGGGGAGTTGGTGTAAACAGTGGTCGGGTTATCGAGCATGTTCAGCTCCCCTTTGATGTATTCCACAGAGAGGCTGTTCCCATCGCGATCGTGCAGGATCATGTGAATGGGAACGGTTCTGCCAAAGGCCTGCAGTACTGATCCATTCACCAGAACGCGTGGGAGCGACTGTTTAACTTCGGCAATGGACTCAAAATTGCTCAGTACATAAGCGAGCAATTGCCAGCTGGCAATCGAGCGATCGCTCTGATTGGCCGGAACGTTCTGAAACTGTGCGTAGCCCTGGAAATACAGCAATCCTCCCGCCATTCCCTTCTCATTCATGCCATCGACGAGCGCGTCGTTGACTCCTACTGCGTTCAGGCCAATCACCGCGTACCTGCTTGTCCAGCTCAGACCGGTCCCCTCCTTGCCTGATGGCCCGGCTCCTTTGATCAGGGTGCCGCGTTGGATCAGCACTGCCTCGCTGTTCAGTGGTTGGGCGAATTCCATGGTTCGGCCATAGACCCTTCCACCGTCATTGCCCCTCAAGGTGAAACTGGTGCAGGCTGATGCTGCGCCGATGCTGGCGCTGGCGATCCCGATCCCAATCCCCATGGCAAGGGCTTGTTGCACTGTTGATGTCATTGGGTGGGTCACTGCAGCTCCTCTTGAAAGTCTGTAAAGGGGCCCTGTTCAGTGGCGCCTATTCCAGGTTTTCTTTGGCCTGCATTCCAGGCAGGTCATCGCAATTCTCTGTGTGTCACGTTGTTGCATCGCAACCAGCGCTTGGGCCATGGTTAAGCAAATCTGAAGGAGTGGGTTGTGAAGGCTGCCCCGTCCTGTCCTCTGCATCTGGGGATCCTTGATTCACCCGACTACTGGACCGACAACGCTCTGGTTGATGCCGTATCACCAGCGTCTGCTTCGGAGTGGAGGCAGTGGACTTTGGACTCGAAGTCCACTGGCACGCTCGGCAACCAGGACTGGCTGTCTGATGATCGTGGCTGAATCCCCTCTCGTTCGCCAGGATGAAGGGATGAAGATACGGTCATTGCTGGCTCGGATCAGTGCTCACCTTCTGGGTGTGGTGGATGAGTATTGGGCGATGCGCGAGCCTGCCCAGTACTCAGAGCAGCTTCCCTGCTGCAATTTGAAAACCGAAGTGGATGCTCCCAGGCCGACCAGCAATCGTTGAGTCGGCTGAACCCGTGTTTCGTCCCCCCCTCTTGTGAGTCAACTTCATGTCAGCCGTGATGTGATTGCTGCCACTCTGTTCGGCTCTGGCTAGGGATTGGAGACGACCTCATTGATGATGAGCTGGATGTCTGTGATCAATCTCTCCGGTGAGATGACGCCCAAGCTTGACCGGGTGTCCGAGTACTGGCCGCCCACGATCCAGCAGTACTGGCGTGATCAGGAGAACCGTCAAAAGTCGCTGCAGGCCAAGCTCTTGTCCGAAAGGATTCGTCTCCAGAGCGCTTCCAGGCCTCGCAAGCAGCTCTTCGCCAAGCGGCAGAGTTTTGTCTCTCCGTGCCATACCTTTCGGGCGTGAGGACCGGATCAGCGACAGGCGGCAAGATTGCTTTTTGCTGCTTTTAGGGCTTCTTCACAGGCAGCACGATCCTCCTTGTCGATGTCTCCCTGACTGCCATTCAGGCGGGCTTCAAGAAACGCGATCTCTTCGATCCAGTGGTGGCGGTCGTTCGCTGTAAGGCTCATGGCTGTCTGATAGTCGTTACGTCTGTCGCATTTACCATCCCAACACCGAGGAGGTGCTGATGTCGGTTGTGGTGCCGGAAGATTTCGATTATTCCGCTTCGATCTCGTTTCTTGAGATCCGGGATCAGCTGCCAGCGATCGATCCTGAAAGCCTTTCCCGGCAAGATGTGCTGTCGGTGCTTCTCCATCTGTTTGATCAGAAACCTGGTTTTGTCGATCGCGGTCACGATCTGAATAACGCCGAAACGGCCTGGGTGAATGCCTATCTCTTCAGGCTTAGGCCAGGCAGTGACGATCAGGGGTTGGAGGGATTCGTGGTCGAATGCATCGGATCCAGCGTTGATCGAATGGCCGAACTGCTCTGATGCCAGTCGCTGACGATCGGCGGCCTGGCCAGGTCAGTCACGTCTGCAGTGGTCGATCAACGAGGTCGCATTGATTCAGCCCCTGAGCATTGGGGTCTGCTTCCTGAAGTCGATGCAGGATGTTGCGCAGGTCGGCCCCAGCCAGTTCTCCGTTGGTTTCCCATTTCAGGCTGGTCCCTCGACGGTTGTGAACGGTGTCGTTCATGATCATTCTCGAGCGAAAGCACTTTCGTTGATCAGCAGGGCCCAGGACAGCTTCTTTCTGAAATCCTTAAAGGAAGTTCAATAGGTGTCGGTTGCTACCTTTTTGATCCAGTGCGCTGCTCAGCTGAAGCTTTGTCTTCAGCCGCAACGGTTCAGTCTGTGCTGCTATGCGTTCTGATTCCCAGAGCACTGCGGCTGAACCAGCTTTCCATTTTCGACGTCTGATCGTCTTCGATCAGATCGGCACGATTCAAAGCGAAGTCCAGACTTCTTGCCAGAGAAACAATCTCAGCATCATCTGAGCAGCTATGTAGTTGTCGTCTCAGCGATGCACTGTGTTCGAGCGCATGGACAAAGGCATTCAGTGCTTCTCTGCTCATCGTGACCACCCTTTTTCGGCCTGTTTCTCGACGAATGCAGCCACATCATCGATTTCCGTAAGACTCAGCTTGCCTTCGTAGGACGGCATCGCATTTTTACCATTCTCGATCTGGTATTCGATGGCTTCAATCGGATGCTGGCTGTAGGAGTCGAGGTAGGCCTGCAAGTCCGCCTGTCTGAGTGTGCGAGTGGCTCGGATCACATTGCCTCCACCCATGTGGCAGGCAGCGCAGTTGCTGGAGAACAGCTGGGCGCCATGGGAGAGGTCCGGTTCAGTCATGGCGCTCACGGGTAGCGTCGCCCCGAGACTCAGGCCGAGGCTGAGGATCAGTGCCAGTGCAGAGGCAGGGTTGGGCATCCCTTGGAGTTCATCTCTGTCCCAAACCTATCCATCATCAACAGCATGAAAAGACCCCAGAATGAACGTTGACAAACTGGGGCCTGAATATGTTGAAACCTGAAAAATCAGGTGTTGTTTGGATGAATCACTCGACGATCACTTGACCAACCATGCCAGCACCGCGGTGGGGCTCGCAGTAGAAGTCGTAGGTGCCTGCATCACTGAAGGTTTCTTCCCAGGATTCGCCGGGGGAGAATGCCAGGTCGGAATGGCTGTACTCGTCGTGACCTTCAAAGACGGCGTTATGAGGAGCCATCTTGTTGTTGACGAACTTGACGGTGTCACCGGCTTTGATCGTGACGGAACTGGGCTCGAAAGCCAGCATTCCGGAATCTGCGCCAAGTTTCACCTCAACGGTGGCTGCACTGGCGGAAGCTACCCCGACCGTGAAGGCCAGCACGAAGGCGAGGGAAGTGTAGAGAAGCGATTTAATGCTCTTCAGCATGACGACTGTTGAAGTTGTCTCAGTATAAGCGTATTTCATGGCAAGCCCCGCCTTGGTAAACCTGAATCCTGCAGCACCGACTCAAGATCTGCTGCATGGCTGATTGCGCCAAAACGTTCTGGCTGGGTGACGGGTTGGTGAATGAAGTGGCGCTGACGAATGGAGAAACGATCCCAGGCATTGACCTCGATCGGCAGCACTCTGATCAGTGTTTCGATCAACCAGGGCCATAGCGGGATGCCAGGGGTTCGTCGAATTCCCCGCCAGCGGCAGAGGCTTGCCACTGCTTCATTCACACTGATGGCCTTCTGACCCATCACGATTCTGCGCACAGCTCCCTGGCCGGGCTCCGGGTTGCGTTGATGGGGATGGGTGGCGAGATGGCCGCAAATTGCAGCGATGTCTGCTGCATGGATGAAGTGGAAACTGGCATCGGCCCTCAGAAATCGAGCTAGCCAGAGCCATTTGCTGGCCTCCGTGAGGCCTTCTGTGAGATAGCTGGTGGGGAAAGGGCTGCTGGCGTCGACTCGGCCTCCGAAGACCAGCGTGGGAAAGACGGCAACGATCTTCTCGGCGAGAGGGTGCTCCTCCAGGTCTTTCAGGCACTGAGCTTTGGTCTGGATGTATTCGGTGCCATAGGCCAGTGCTTCGGTTAGAGGCTGAAGATGCCGATCCAGGATGCTGGCTGTCGAGAAGTACGTGATTTGCTCGATCAAGGATGGATTGAGCAGGGACAGCATTCGCTTCACTGCCACCACATTCACCTGTTGAGCGCGCTCGGGATCACCCCAGGCAGTTGCTGTGTGGATCACGCGGTGCACGCTGGCCAGTTCGGCTGCGAAACGATCGGCCTCGCGCAGGTCGCCCACCAGAAGTTGGATACGCGGATGATTCGCGGAAACCGCACTGAGTTTGCTGGGATCACGCAACCAGAGCAGTAGCTCTGCGTCGCTGTTCTCCAGCAGCCATGAGGTGGTGTATTGACCGACGCAGCCACTGGCGCCGGTGATCAGGATGCGCGCAGGAGTGGTGGTCGGACTCAAGCGAGAGCCCCGACTCGGTCCATCACGCTCTTGCCGGCGGTGAAGAAGGCTGCTCCATTCTCCTCAGGTGTGCCAGGAAGGATTCCATGGCCGAGGTTGAGGATGTGGCGGCGCCCTCTTGCCTTGCGAACGCAGTCATCGATTCGGGCTTCGATGGCCTGTGGGGTTCCGAATAGCAGGCCAGGATCAACATTGCCTTGCACTCCGATGTGTTCGGGGAGTCGTGCACAGGCCTCGGCCATGTCCACGGTCCAGTCGAGGGAAATGATGTCCACACCGGTCTGGGCCATCCGTTCGATCACACCGGCGCTGCCAGAGATGTAAAGGATGAAAGGGGTGTCGGGATGGGTCTGCTTGACCAAGTCGACCACTTTTTTCTGATAGGGGGCCGCGAAGACGTCGTAGTCGGCTGGGCTGAGTTGCCCTGCCCAGGAGTCGAACATTTGCACCACCTGTGCCCCGGAATCGATCTGGTAGCGGAGGTAGTTGGCAATGGACTCGGCGAAATGGTCAAGCAGTTTGTGCAGCATTTCGGGCTCACGGAAGGCCATGGCCTTGATCACTGCGTAGTTTTTGCTGCTTTTGCCTTCCACGACGTAGGCAGCCAGCGTCCAAGGAGCACCAACGAAACCCAGCACAGCAGCCTCATTGTCGACGCTCTCTCGTAGACGACCCAGAACTTCGCCAACAAATGGCATCGATTCGCTCGGAATCAGGGGACGCAGAGCATTGACTTGGTCGATGTTGCGGATCGGATCACCGATCTGAGGCCCTTTGCTCTCAATGATGTCGAAGTCGATGCCCATGCCAGGTAGAGGCGTGAGGATGTCGGAGAACAAGATCACTCCGTCCGGCTTGAAGGCCCTGAAGGGTTGCATCGAGATCTCATAGGAGAGATCGGGGTTCTCAGAACGTTCGCGAAAACTGGGGTACTGATCCCTTAGGTCGCGGTAGATCTTCATGTAGCGGCCGGCCTGTCGCATCATCCAGACCGGAGGACGCTCCACCGCTTCACCGCGGGCTGCACGCAGTAACAGAGGCAGAGAGTCGCTCATCAAGCCGAAATCAAATCAGTCGGAAACCTACCTGAAGAAACCGTGCAAAAGCACTGGTTTCCAGGCACGCTGAGCCGTTCGTCACATCGTTGGCCGCAGTTCAGTCGCTCTTGGATTGTTCCAAAGCGCTCAAGCTGCGTTTCGGGTCGTGTCTGAACACCATCAGGCTTAACGGTGGCAGGCAGAGATCGAGAGAGTTGTCGTACCCATGAATGCCCCATTCATCGGTGGGTTTGCCTCCCATGTTGCCCAGATTGCTGCCGCCGTATTTGGCTGCGTCAGTGTTGAAGATCTCCTCGTAGAAGCCGACCAGCGGCACGCCCACTCGGTAGTGGGAGTGACTCTGAGGGGTGAAATTGGCAACCACAACAAGCCAGGTTCCGCTACTGCTTTCCCTGCGCATGAAGCTGATCACTGAATGGCGATTGTCGTTGCAGTCGATCCACTGGAAGCCGAACTGATCGAAGTCATCTCTCCATAAAGCAGGTTCCGCTTTGTAAAGAGCATTGAGATCGCGCACCAGGAGTTGAAGCCCTTGATGCGGTTCGTGGTTCAGCAGATCCCATTCCAAATCACCCCACACATTCCATTCGGCTCGCTGACCGAACTCCATTCCCATGAAGATGGTTTTCTTGCCTGGGTGAGTCCACATGTAGGCGAGAAGAGCGCGCGTGTTCGCGTATTTCTGCCAGTCGTCTCCAGGCATCTTGTGCAGAAGATGGCTCTTGCCGTGCACCACTTCATCGTGGCTCAGGGCAAGCATGAAATTCTCTGTGTAGGTGTACCAAATCGAGAAGGTGATGTTGTTCTGATGAAACTGACGGAACCAGGGATCAAGCTCGAAGTAATCGAGCATGTCGTGCATCCAGCCCATGTTCCATTTCAGGTTGAAGCCAAGGCCACCAATCTCGGTGGGCTGGGTCACCATCGGCCAGGTGGTGGATTCCTCGGCAATTGACAGTGCTCCAGGGAAATGCTGGAAAAGCACGTGATTGGCCTGCTGAAGAAAACGCACCGCTTCGGTGTTCTCACGGCCGCCGTTTTCGTTGGGTAGCCACTCGCCGTCGGGTCGCAGATAGTCGCGGTAGAGCATGGAGGCCACCGCATCCACGCGGATGCCATCGATGTGGAACTGGTCGAACCAGAACACCAAGTTGGCAACAAGGAAGTTGCGTACTTCATTGCGGCTGTAGTTGAAGATCAGCGTGCCCCATTCCTTGTGCTCGCCGATGCGTGGATCGGCGTGTTCGTACAGGTGACAGCCATCAAAAAAGGCCAAACCGTGACTGTCACGGGGGAAGTGACCTGGCACCCAGTCGATGATCACACCGATGCCTTCTGAGTGGCAGCGGTCGACGAAAGCCCTGAATTCATCGGGGGTTCCGTAACGGCTGGTTGGGGCATACCAGCCGGTGACCTGGTAACCCCAGGAGCCATCAAAAGGATGCTCGGTGATCGGCATCAGTTCGATGTGCGTGAAGCCCCTCTCCTTGACGTATGGAATTAGCCGTTCAGCCAGTTCTGGATAGGTGAGCAGGCGCGCGCCTGGCTTGAGATCTGCTGCAGAGACCGGCGTCCGGGCGGTGCCATCGGCCTCAATGAAGGGTTCTTCCGCGGAGGCGTGAATCCAGCTCCCGAGGTGCATCTCATACACGGAAATCGGCTGGTCCAGCACATTGCTGCTGTCCCGGGTCTGCATCCAGTTGCTGTCGGTCCAGTTGAAACCATCCAGATGGGTCACCAGGGAGCTCGTGGCTGGACGCACTTCGTGCTGGAAGCCATACGGATCGGCCTTCTGGTAGCAGTGGCCGTCCTGGGTACGGATTTCGTATTTGTAGAGCTCTCCTTCTGCCAGTCCTGGGACGAACAGCTCCCAGATCCCGCCAAGGCGTTGTTGCATGGGGTGCTGGCGCCCATCCCAGCTGTTGAGGTTGCCGATCACGCTGACGCTGCGGGCGTTGGGAGCCCACAGGTAGAACATCACCCCCTGTATTCCGTCCTGATCGCAGCGATGGGCACCCATGCGCCGCCAGATGTGATGGTGATTGCCCTCCGCAAACAAATGGCGGTCCATTTCCCCCATCCATTCCTGACGGAAGGCCCAGGGATCATGTTGCTCATGGGTGATTTCTCCGCGGTGCACGCGGACCCTGTAGGTACTGCCTGGTTTCTGATTGACCTCGGCTTCGAAGATCCAGGGATGGTGGGGAGTTGCCATGGCGATCTCCTCTGCACCGTTCAGAAGAGTCACGCTGTTGGCTTCGGGCATCCAGACACGGATGACCCAGCCACCGTTGTCCTGCGATTGAGGGCCGAGAATGGAGAAGGGGTGGTCGTGACGACACTCCGCAAGTCGCTGGGCGTCCTCAACCATCCAGTCCTGCAAAGTGATGGTCATGACGACGGAGCTTTCGTAGGCCGGGAGCTTAAGCGGAAAGCCCGCTCAAACTCCTTCCCTGCCAGGGATTTCAGACCAGATCTGCTGAGAAGTCGACGTTGATGATCCGCCCCTGGCGGTTGAAGATCACAAACAGGTTGTCAGTCATGTTGCCGAATTCGATCGTGACCAGCACCAGTTGCTGCTCACTGCTGCTCGAGGCTGCAAGCGCACTCTTGATACTCTTCACACCCCCGAGAACCCGCTCCAGCTTCGACCACTTGCGTTTGAGGTCAGCGGGGGAGATCTCCTTCTGAAAGTCGAGGTCCAGGTAATACCGGGCTGCGATCCAACGACCGGCATCCAGATCCTTCACAAAGTTCAAAGCGGTCTGCTCGATGGGGCGCATCGTCTCGACCCACTTCCAGGCCAGCAGTTGACCGTCGTCATCGAGCACCAGTAAAAGTGGCAGCTCACGGGTGCCGCTGTTGGTGATGGCCACCGTTTCCACGGTCGTGTCGTCAAGACCTTGATTGATCGCGACCACTCGGAAGGACTCGATCATTGGTGCGCTTTGTAGGCGCTGGCTGATGGCCTCCACGCTGGTGGCTGCTTTCAGGGGCGACGCCAACAGTTTGTAGATCCCCTGAGCGTTCTTCGTTTGGACCGATTTGAGCAGTTCGCTGGCTGCCGTTTTGGCTTGGCTTGGAGTGAGATTGGTTCGCGGAGCATTGAGGGCCTGCGCAACCTGTACCTCTGCTCGGACGCTTGCCGCAGGGATCATCTCCACAGTGCAGGTGGCCATGGCAGCGGCCAGAAGACAGGAGGTGAACTTCACAGCAATCGTCAGAACGGTCGTATCAGTCTGCCGGAGTTCCTCAGTGTTGTGGCGCTAGCAGAGGCAGCATCCACAACTGAGCCATCTCAAGATGCAACTCAATGCTGATCACGCGGCAATCGGCGCTGGGTGCCCTGCAGGCAATCGCCGGTTGCCCAGGATTGATGGCAATGGCTGGCCAGGCTGCTCCTGCAATCGATAGGCGCAGCCGGTCACCGGGCTCGAACATGGCGTGTAGAGGTTGAAGTTCCAGCTCCCGTTCACAGAGCTCCAGGGCTGCTTGTCCGCGGACTCGCAACATCCCCGTTGAGAGCTGTTGCACTGTGTTCGTGTTCAGAGGCAATCGCGACAGCGCCACGCACAGATCGAATCCAGGCTGGTCGGCGCAGACGCGAAGTTTCAGTTTCGGCTTGCCATTCAGATGAAGGGCACCTTTCAGGGTTTCACTGCTGAACACCGCTACATCGCTGCGGCGATCGAGGGATGCGCGATCGCATGGCCCGGCGCTGGGGCTGAGATGCCCGCCGATAGCGGGCACAGGCCGCCATGGGTCATGCACGATCACCACCTTGCCGGCAGAGTCTGCAGCTGCGGTGATGATCTGTCCTTCTTCTGGATCAAAGCAGGCGAGGCCTCGACTGCAAAAATGCCAGCGCTGCTCAGATGACGGTTGTGATGAAGTCTGAGATGAGTGTGTGCTCGATGCTGGATTCAGGCCGTTCGGTCCGCACCAGCTTTCGCTGACCTGGTCCCACAGCCAAACAACGATGTCATCTTCTCTTTCTCGACCTGCGGAGTCGCTGGGGGGGGAGATCAGATGCCGCTGAAAGAAGTTCAACAGCAATGCGCTGCTTTCTGACCACCACTGCAGATGCGTCGCAGGGCCGATGTGGAGTTCAGGCCGGCCTCCCACCGCCCTGGCTTGTTCCGCAAGCGCAATCACGCCGCGGAGATGGGGATCCCACCATCCCCCTAACAACAGCATGGGTTGCTGCAGCCATCGCTGCGGAATGGAATGGTGAATCCAGTCGCTGTCCTGTTCGGGGGTTTGCTTCAGCCAGCGCAGGGCCATACCGTCGGGATCATGGCGCTCAAGCATCGACATGCCTTCTCGTAGATAGCTGCCGTCCTCCAGGCTGCGTCGCATCTCTTCCCAGGCCGAGTGATCTCCGCGCTTTTTGGCCTGGAGACTCGCCAGCTGCAGGCCCCAGCCCAGCCCCAGATGCCACCAGTGGGCATTGCCGTCGCAGCTCCAGTGATCCCGTTCATGCAGGCCGCACATCGCTGGTGCCAGACAATCTGGCGGCGGGCAGTCCGAAGGCGCCAGCAGTTGGGTTAGGCCCTGATAAGAGAAGCCGTACATACCAATGCGACCATTGACTTCTGGCCTGTTCCGAAGCCATGTCAAGGTGTCGGCTGTGTCGTGCGCTTCCTGCGAGAAGCCCTTGAAGCGTCCTCCCGACTCTCCCTGACCGCGCACATCCTGCACGACGACGACAAAGCCGTGGCTGCACCACCAATCGGGGTGAGGAAGCGTGACCGTTGACGCGATGGACTTGCCGTAGGGCTGTCGCATCAACAGCGCTGGCCATGGACCATCTCCGGAGGGTCGCCATACCCGTGAGATGAGCTCAACGCCGTCGCGAGTGATCAGTGACGCATCAGCGAACATCCGGGCAATGAAGCGCGATCACGTAGGTCGCGATGATATCGGCATCCTTTTTATTGAGGTTGCGTTGTCCGGCAATCACAGCAATGGATTGGCTCGACAGTGCTGAGCCACCTTGAGCATTGATGGATTTGAACTGTTTGCAAAGTGCCTGGGCTTCACCGGGATTGCGCTTGACACTTTCTAGGAGTGAAGACTGGGCCTGACTAACAGGACTCACCGCAAGGAGTGCTGAGACAGCGGCAACTGTTGCGAATTTCAGGTTGTTGAGGAAACGCATCGCAACCTCTGTCCAATTCGGTCCTCATTTGAAACGAGTGAGACGGACATGGCTGGTCTGGACGGTCAGTTCGTGTTTTGCCTCTCCCTGGCTCGGAGGATCCAGCGGCGGGCCAATGCCAGATCCACAACAGGGGGACGTCCGCTTCGCAGCTGACGTTCAAGCCGACCGGTTCGGGTCAGTAGCTCCTGAGGGGAAGCCCCAGCGATTGCTGTCACGGTGGCCAGTCCTGCATGCATCAGTAGGGCAGCATCCTGAGGAGCCAGATCCAACGCGCAGGCGAGATTGGCCATTGCTTGTAAACGCCTGAGGTTGCGTGCTGATGCCCGCCCGCTGGAAGCCAGTCGACTGATCTGCAGTTCATCGAGAGCCTGAAGCTCCCCCCAGGTCGTAATGCCGGAGGCAAGCAGCTGTTTCAGTTCATCGCGCAGGCCCTGGGGCAGCTCCTGTAGGGGATCCTCCGGTCTCATCCGGCTCGTAAGTCGCGGACTGTTTCGCCCAGAACCACCGATCTTGAAGCCCCTTCTCCAGCTGGCTGCAGCTGACGCAGGCGAACGGTCACCTCTGGGCTGTTGCGACCGCCTGGACGCACGTTCCCTGCCAGTTGCTGGAGGGTCGGTTCGATCGCTTCGTCTGGGAAATCGTCCTGAGCCTGAGCCACAACTAGATCGGCACCATTGTCAAAAACTATCGGTGCTCGCAGTGCTCCTTCCACGCTGACGCCAGGTGTGTAGCTGAGACCAAAAGCCCAGCAGCTGACCGACAACAGCAGTGTGAAACTGCTCACTCCTACCAGCCGGAAACGGATCCCCCAGCGGGCGATGAAGGCAATCAGGGTTAATCCGAACAGCGCCAACCCGCCCTTGGCAAGCCAGATGCTGGAGGTCGAGAGCAATTCCTCAAGTGGCATGGACTGGTCTGCTCGGAATGTGGTCCTTATATTGCGTCGACCTCCGGCGTATTGACGGGCATCGATGCGAGGAGGTCCACCAAGCATGCGGCGTAACAGGCTCGTCTTGTCTGTTTTGGGTGGATCCCTTATCGGTGGAGTGGCGCTCTGGTTCGCCGCCGATCGCTCGGTCGGTTCGCTGTTTCAGCGTTTGCGTCCAGGCATCGAGGCTCAGATCTCCAAGCCACTTGGTCACCCCGTCAGCATCGGCCGTTATCGCGGCCTTGGTCCGCATGGATTCGCTTTAGGACCTGTTCAAGTCCGCAAAGGTCCAGACGATCAGTCGACCGCAGAGATTCAGCGCATCACCATTGGGCTCGATCCCCTCGCCAGCCTGCAGCGATTCAAGCCAGTGCTCACGGTGCGGGTTAGAGGAGCTCATCTCGATCTGCAGCGCAATGAGCAGGGCAGCTATTGGATTCCAGGCCCGTTCCCAAAGCAAGGCGATCCACCCCGCTTGGACCTTCAGGTGCGTTTCAGCGACCCTGCCAGGGTCAGGGTTGATCATGCGGAACTCAGCCTGACAGCCGCAGGATGGAGCGATATCCGTCTTGATGAGCACAGGGCTGATGGCTTCCTCAAGTTTGTGCTTCCAGAGAGGGGGCGCATCACCGTCAAGGCAACGGGCCGTTGGGTTCGCCCGGAGTTCCAGCTCACCACCCAACTGGAACGGATTCAGCTGGCTCGCTATCAGGCCCTGCTGCCGTTGACTCTGCCCCTTCAGATGCAGGGGCAGCTCGGGGGGAACCTGCGTCTGGGCTGGCGTCGGGGACGAGCTAACTGCAGCGGAGGCCTGTCTCTGCGGAGAGCGCAGTTGAGCGGCCAGGCCATGGAGTACACGCTCGAGTCGCCGCAGCTGCGAGTCAGTTGTCGAGGGGACATGCTCAAGGTCCCAAACAGTCGATGGACTTACGGGCCTTATCGGGCTTCCCTTGGGGGCAGCGTGCGTCTCAACCGCTCCTTTGACCTGAAGGGAGCCCTTAAGGAACTGGATCAGAACCGCAATCTGGCGTTCCAGCTGGAGGGCGACTGGTACCAACCGAAACTGCGCATCGATGGGCTCTGGGCATTGCCTGACTCCATCCCTGTGGACGGACCTCTTCGCCTTGGCGCTCAACTGAGTGCCGATTGGCGGGACCGCCAGGACTGGTCGGCCACACTGGACCGCTTTGCTCTCAAAGCACCTGGTCTGGATGTGAAGGCCAAAGGAGCGCTGCATCCTCGGCTGAAGGTTGCGACCCAGCGGTTTGAGCTGGCGGGACCCGCATGGAAGCGCCTTGCACTCGTCACTCCGCTGCTCGGGACTGCAGCCCCCGTGAAGGGAAAGCTGCAGTTGAGCGGTGCATCGCTGAAACCGGAAGTGTCTCTGGCCATGGCTCAGGCCAGCAATCCCTTGCTGCAGTCATGGTCTCTGCAGGCAGGCTGGACTGCGCAATCAGAACTGCTGAAGCTTGAGCAGTTCCGCAGTCCTGAGCTCACCGCTCGCGCCCGGATGCCGCTCAGCCTTGCTGCAGGTGGTCTGAAAACCGGTCCCCTGCAGGCCGATCTGCGTCTAGATATCTACCCCCTCAAGCGGCTGGGTCCGCTTCTGGGCACAGAGATGGATGGATCGATAACGGCATCCGGTCGGGTCATGGGCCCTCTCGATGCACTCCGCCCTGATCTGCGCCTTGCGGTGAATCATCCGCGGGCGGGTGCTCTGCGTCTGATGGAGGATTGGAGTGGAACCTTCCTCGGCCGCTCCGACGGTGGCGGTGTGCTGTCGATGGCTTCGGTTGGATCAGTGATTGCGGGATCACTTGAGGCCCGGCTTGATGCGAACTGGCTTCCCACTGATGTGATGCTGCGCCGCCGCAAGGGGCAGCTGCAGCTCAGAGGAACGCCGGCTGCATACCAATGGACAGCCAATGATCTTTCGGTCGATGGACTGGAACTGGCCCTTCCTCCCAGACAACGCTGGGAAGGGGTTTATGGCGGCTTGAGTGGTGACGGCACTCTTGCACTGCAACCGCTTGCCATGACTGGCGATCTGAGCATCAACCGTCCAGGAATCATGGGGCTTCAGCTTCAGCAAATTCTGCTCACGGGCCGCTACTCGGACCGTCGTTATGCGATCACGGGCGAACTGCTGCCACCGGATACGGGCCAGATCACCGTGGATGTTGAAGGACGGGCTGATGGTCCTTTCAAGGGGCAGGCTGTGGCAAGAGGACTGAGCGCACGTTGGCTCAGCAACAGTGCCCTCAGCATCCCCAGGCTCAACCAAGATGATCGCTTAGAGCATGGCTCAGCATCCGATCTGGGCACGCTGCTGATCAACACCTTCGGCGGCGACCTGGACGGGCAGCTGCAGGCTCTGCGTAATGCCCGGAAGGCTTTGCTGCAGGCGCGGCTTGAGAACCGTGACCGCGAACCTTTCCGTCTTGAAGATCTACGCGGGCAGGTGGATGCGGTGATCGATCTGACCGGTCCTCAGATCAGTCGTCTCAATCTCGATCTCAAGGCCCGAGGTCATCTATGGATCGAGGGTGAGGATGCTGATTACGCCTTGCAGGTGAAACCTTTCACCGCACAGATTGAAGGACCACTACAGGGAGGAGAGGGGCAGTTCTCCTTTGCGCACCTCCCCTTCAGCCTGCTTGCGCTGGTTGCTCCCGTCCCGAGGTCACTGCTGGGTGCGCTTGGCATGAGCGGTACCTACCGCCTTGATGGTTCCAAGTCAGTGATCAGTAGCGAGCTGGTTCTCGAGGATGCACGCCTCGGCCCCAACCCGATTGCGCTGAAACGTGGCCAGGTGCTGCTGAGTGATCAGGCTCTCAACCTGGATCTGGCTCTCGCCTCAGACTCCTCCACAGAGGTTGTGACCGTCACTGGGAGGATTCCCTTTGCTGCTGACCAGTCGCTCGATGTCCGCATCGTGAGTCTCGGAGATGGTCTGAAGTTTCTGACCGGGCTGGCCAATGACACCATCGCTTGGGACAAGGGAGATGTTGATCTTCGTCTGTTGCTCGGTGGCACTCTCCTCGCGCCGGAGGCCAACGGCTACATCGTGATCAAGGATGCTGCCTTCAAGGCTCAGGGCCAGAGCCTTGCCAAAGTCAATGGCTCCATGCTCTTCGACTTTGACCGGCTGGAAGTGCAGTCGCTCAAGGGTCGTTTTGGCTCAGGTGGTCAGCTCAAAGGAAGTGGTGCATTAGCGCTTCTGCGTCCCTATCCCGAGCCCAATCCGCTACGCATTCAGTTCGAAAATGCCCGTCTGAAGCTTCCCACTGCTGATGTGGAGGTCGGCGCTGACCTGATGCTCACAGGAGCTGTGGTGAACCCACAGATCGGCGGAATCTTCGAGATCAGTAACGGAGCGATTCGACCCCCTCGCTCCATGTTCTCCCGGGTCAGAAATCCAGAGTCTCAGAAGGCATTTTCCACCAAGGCAGTCTCTGTTGATGAACTCCTCGAGGAAAAGTGGGACTTCAAAGAGCCACTGGTTCTCAGTGGCGCTGATGTGGAGGCGGCGACCAGCCGCTCGATCAAGGCCTCTCTGCCCAAGCTGCCCTTCATCGGATTCCGTGACCTGCGCCTCACCCTCGGACCCAAGCTGAGAATTGAGGATCTGCCTTTCTATAACTTCACGACGGCGGGTCTTCTCACCCTTAATGGAGCTCTTGATCCCAGCCTGGAACTGCGAGGAGTTGTTGAGTTGCTGTCGGGTCGGGTGAGCATGTTCACTTCGACGTTCAGCCTTGATCGTGCTGCCGCCAATGTTGCGGTGTTCACGCCCTCGCTCGGGCTGATTCCCTACGTCGATGTCGCCATGGACACCAGGGTCTCCGACAACGTGACCATCAATAACGTCGACAACAGCACCATCTCCTCCTCGGTGTTTGACACCAATGGTCTCGGCAACCTCAGTGGCGGATCCACATCTGTGTTTGATACCAACGGTCTCGGCAACCTCAGTGGCGGAGGACAGCTCCGGCTGATCAAGGTGATTCTCACGGCCAGCGGACCAGCCGACCGCCTGGCCCAGACCATCCGTCTGCGCAGTTCACCGTCTCTTCCACAGCCGCAGTTGCTGGCCCTGATTGGCGGTAACTCTCTCGCGGGTCTTTCGGGAGCAGGGGCCGGCACGGCTTTGGCTGCCGTGCTTGGCCAGTCATTGCTGTCCCCTGTTCTGGGAACGTTCAACGATTCATTTAATCAGCGGCTGCAGTTCGCCCTCTATCCGACCTACGTCAATCGCGTTGTTCAGAATGAAAAGGACCGCGTTTCCGGTCAGATCCCTCCCCAGCTCACCCTGGTGACCGACGTGGGTGTCTCCATCACTGAACGCTTCGACTTCTCTGTGCTGGCTGCTCCCAATCGCAATGACATCCCACCGCAGGGAAACTTGACGTATCAAATCAACCCGAACCTGAGTCTGTCCGGAGCGGTCGACAGCCAGGGCACCTGGCAGAGCCAGCTGCAACTGTTCATGCGGTTCTGATTGATGG
>QCUI01000003.1 GCA_003210775.1 Synechococcus sp. AG-679-A04 | reverse complement strand
ATAAAAAGACGCCCTTGTTGCGATCTAACGCTGCCATGAATCAACAGGCCCAACGCCTGTTGCAACTGCTCGGAAATCAGACGGTGGCCCCGGTCAACAGTTCATGTGGTGCGGAGCAGGAATACTTCCTGGTTGATACTCAATTTGCAACCCTCAGGCCTGATCTGCTGTTAGCGGGTCGCACACTGTTCGGTGCGCCATCCCCCAAAGGCCAGCAATTCGATGACCACTATTTCGGCGCCATCCCTGAGCGGGTTCAGGTGTTCATGCAGGACGTGGAGAAGCAGCTGTATCGACTTGGAATTCCTGCTAAAACCCGACACAACGAGGTGGCTCCGGGTCAGTTTGAGATCGCGCCGGTTCACGAGGCCGCCAACGTCGCCACGGATCACCAGCAGCTGATCATGACGGTGCTGCGCAGTACCGCCAAGCGGCATGGATTCAGCTGCCTTCTCCACGAAAAGCCATTCGCCGGAATCAACGGCTCCGGGAAGCACGTGAACTGGTCGGTGGGCAACAGCACCCAGGGAAATCTGCTTGACCCAGGCAAGACGCCCCATGACAACCTTCAGTTTCTCCTGTTTTGCGCCGCTGTGATCCGTGGAGTCCACTGCAATGGCCCTTTACTGAGAGCGGTTGTCGCCACTGCCGGTAATGACCATCGCCTGGGTGCCAATGAAGCACCACCAGCGATTATTTCTGTCTACTTGGGTCAACAGCTCGAGCAGGTGTTTCAGCAGATTCAGCGAGGGGAATCCAGGGACAGCTCCAGCGGTGGAGTGATGCGCATCGGTGTCGATTCACTCCCGGAATTCCCCAAGGATGCGGGTGATCGCAATCGAACCTCGCCGTTTGCATTCACAGGTAACCGTTTTGAGTTCCGTGCAGTGGGTTCCGGGCAGTCGGTTGCAGGTCCGCTGGTGGCGATGAACACCGTGTTGGCCGACTCCCTGGAGTGGATGTGTAACCGCTTGGAGGCAGAAATGGGAGACGGTCAGACGCTTGAGCAGGCCGCGGCGTCTGTGATCAAGCAAGTGATAGATCAGCATGGTTCCGCTGTTTTCGGAGGTGACGGTTATTCCGACGCCTGGCACCGCGAAGCCACCGAAGAGCGTGGCTTGGAGAATCTGCGCAATACAGCAGAAGCCCTCCCTGTTCTTCAACGGCAAGAGGTGCGCGATCTATTTGAGCGCCACTCCGTGATCAGTCCTGTCGAGCTCGATAGTCGTTATGAGGTCTATGGAGAGCAATACGTGCTTGCTATCGAGGTGGAGGCGCGCGTGGCGCTGTCCATGGTTCGAACGCAGATCAGTCCTGCTGTCCAGAACCATCTGGGCTCAATGGCCACCAGCTTGCAGCAGCAGCAATCACTCGGTGTGAATGTGGATCACAGCGCCCTTCATCAGTTGGCAGATCTTCATCGGCGAATGGGTGACCATGCCGAAGCGCTTGAGAGTGAATTACACCAGACCCACAACGGAGACACTGCTGCCTCGATGCACCACTGTGCTGGTGTGCTCTTGCCGAGGCTGCTGCAGCTGCGTGATGCTGTTGATCAGCTTGAGAATCTGGTCGATGATGACCAGTGGCCTTTGCCTTCTTATCGGGAAATGCTTTTTGTGCGTTGAACATGAAGTTGTTCTCAATCCTCGATAACTTGCACCCAATACATCAAGGGTTGCGTTGCCGCTGAGCTCGGTTTCCGACGGCCTCGACTGGGTCATCAGTATTGACGCCTGCAAAGTCCGTCAGGAAGTCATGCTGCTTCGGCGACGCTTTCCGGATGCAACGGCCTACGAGCTTGCACAGCAAGCATTCAACGACGTGCGTCTGAGCGTGATCACGGCAGGAGCTGCCATGGGTCTGGCCGCCAATCCGCTGCTCAGTGTGGCTAGTGCACTTGCTGATCTTTCCATAACCACCCGTGCGCAGCTGTTCGCTGCGGCTTGTGCGGCGGAACTGTTGATTCCCGGTTTTCTCAACAGCGAAACAGCTCGATATGAATTGCTCGTGCCCGTGCTCGGTTCCACTGTGATCAGTCAGTTGGCTGTGGAGTTGGGTCTCAAGGCTGCGAGGACCGCCACACGGGATGCCGTGATGAAGAGAGTTTTCGGTCGCAGGGTGACCCAGAGAGCCTTGATCACCAAGACGATTCCCCTCGTGGGTTGCCTTATCGGTGGCGCCTGGAATGCCATGGAAGTTGAGGTGATAAAAAACCGCACGCTTCGCTACCTCACGAATCAGGTCATGGACCCGGTGAAGGTTGTCGATGTCGAGGTGGTGCCTGGCTGACGCAGGCAATCCGCGCTCGACCGCTGGAGCCACGAGCAATACATCAGATTGTTGTGATTCACACAGCCTTTGATGGAGGTTTGTCGCTGAATGGTCTCAACTGTTTTACGCGTATGAGCTACGAACCTGGAAGCCTGGACTGTCGTCTTCTGATTGATGCCAAGCATCATCTTGAAAACGCACTCGCTTCTCTCAGTGCTCTTCCTCACAGCGAGCACATTCAGAGACAGTTGAAAGCGGTGCATCAGCAGTTAGAGGGGATACATGATCTCAAGCGTGCGCTGCCGAGCACTAACCCCACAGAGTGAACCCCCTTCGACAGCGGTTGACGTAGAAGGCTTACCTCTTCATGAAGTGGCTTGGTTGTGATCGCTCGTTCCAACCTTGCTTGGGTGACAATGATGAAACCCACCTCATTCCTATGTTTGAAAAGAAAGACCGTCCAGCCTGGCTTAACTGGCTGTTCCTAGGCATTTTTCTGTTCTCGAGCTGGCAAATAGCAGGTTTTTGGATCGAGAAGCTCCATGGCTGAGCAGACATCGAACTTGTTGTAGCTGTTCAGCATATGGTTCAGCTTTTGCCTAAAAGAGATTAGCTCTGCCTGAAGTTTTCATGCTGATACAAATCTGCATTACTTTTAGAGCTATATGAGAAAAGGCCTCAGCACTTGAATGCGGCAAGTTAAACCCTTTTTCCTGGACTTGCTCTGGTACACCAGCCTCAGATGTAGAGAGTCTGGAATTGAGATTGCCCTCGACACTGGATGGGGTTGGAGGAATCAGGGTTGCCTCTGTTGCTTATTAAGCCATGTCCGTATTCGAGAAGTTTCCTCAGCCTTTATATTTCCAAGATCATTCAGAATTGGAAACCAAATCGATTGCAGTGTGCATCGAGTTTGTGCAATTCTTTCAAGCTAGACATCTGATGGATGCCGGACCTTTTATCTATTTCGTTGAAATGTCATTATTTGGTTGAAAAGATTGCGAGACGTCACTAGACTGCTGCAAAGTCGTGATAGATTGATGGGTATTGAAAATTTCAGGACCGACGGCGCTTTGCCCTTGAAGGTCTTTTGGCAAGACAAAGGGTCTAGTTGGCAAGATCCATCGGAATATGATGACATTGCATTTCGGTTTCACGAAATAGTTGGAAATCAAGCAGGCGAGAGTAATTCTTTTAATCTCATCTTAGATATAGAAGGCGATCATGCGAATAAAGGTTTCTTTACTGAAGATAAGCTTATCCAGTTCCTGCTAGCGCTTTCTAAAAAAGGGCTAAGACCTAAGTTGGGTTTTTACCCCGATGCTGAAAAAGCGACAAAAGACTGGACCGGATCCAGTGAGTCTGATTTGTCAGCTGAAATAGATGCAATGACATCAAAGATGTCTAGGTTCAATAATGCTATTTCACAATACAATCAAATCAATAAGGTTGACTTGCCGACCTTTGAGCAATTTATTTCTTATGGACATGATCTACCACGTGACATTGATACAGTTAATTTAATAAGCAAAAGTCTGCTTGCAAAACACCCCCCCCCTCCTAAACATTGACATTTGGACAAGTGGCAGCTGGAAAAACGGCGTAACCCTTGCGGATGGAGGATATGTCCCCGGGAATACATTCGCTGATGCAGGTAATTTGGCTGAGATCTATAACTTTTACAATAAGACCGTTAATAAAGTAAGTCCACCTCCAGGCGTGAAGCCAAACCCTTTAATTGGCCAGAAGACTAATCCAGAAGAAGCCTCAAGTCTTGGTAAGCAAATGTTCAATGTGCTTCAAGACAAAGACAATGTTTATATGCATCATGAACAACTACAATTTCCAAATAGAGCCCCTCAGATTTTTAATTGGTCGGGCACCAGTCAAACAGCAGGATTAGGTGATGCTCCTGTATTTGGCGGTGAGATTAAAGGTATTCCTGACCCCACTGTTACTGCAGGATGGGATGCAGATTCATTCCGAAAAATGTTGGATAGTTATTCAAATGAATTTCAAAATGATAAACGTAATACTAACAAAATCGCTCCGGTAATGGGAATATGGACGGCAGAGCATGCTTTGCCGTTTCTCTCAAGCAATCCTCAAACGAATAGGAATAGTTCTTTAGGTCGTTCATCCACTGCTGGAAATGAAGAAGTTGACTTCTATGGAGATTTCTTGAAAGTTGATCAAATTTACACTCCCGAGTTTGATCAGACCAGTGGAAGTTTCATCTTTAACAGCAAAAATAAAAACGGAATAGGCTTGGTTCCTCTTCTGGATGATTTTGGGTCAATTGTATCTGCAGATAACAGTATTGTTGCTATTGATGATGCGAATTATCTCGGGGAATCAATCAGGTTGTCCAAAGATCTTGGGTTTTGGATTGACATGAATTCAACCTTGCTTACTCCCGTTCAAGGTAAAAAAGATTCTTTTTCTGCAAGTATAAATTGGGATACATTGAAGGGGCAAAAATATGCTTTTGTTGCTGATATCGATACCGCGATAGAAGGGGATTATTCGAGTAGTCTATATAACGCTAACCTTAGTGGTAAAAGTCATTTTGCGAACTCCCTGCAGCCGGGAGGCCAGGATGTAATCGGATTTGAGGATTCAACAGATGGTGATTATAATGATATTATAATAAACTTTAATAATAGCTCAGGTCAAGGGCAAATTAATTCAGAGTCATTATTTCACGAGGACAGGATCACTGGTAAAAATGGTTTTTCGGCTCATATATCGACCCTTTGGCAAGATAAATTTCATATGGACAAGAATACAGCATATCAAATATCTCAACTGATCTTGGCGAATCCTAAAAATGTAGATATGGATATTGTTGTTCAGACAGCGAATCCAAAGCTTGCTAGGCCCGAGGGTGATTTAAGTTTGGTGGAATTTTTGTCAACTATTAAGCAAGCCACTAAAGGCAGCTGGAAAGGGAATATTATATATCATCCAGATGCAATTATTACCAAAAAAGATAACCAGGGGGATTTTGTTTTTGATGATACTGATTGGACAGAAGGTTGGGCTGGATTTAAGCCTACGCATCCTCTCACTGGTAAGACATTAGCAGCGTTCCCTGGCGGCCCCAAATGGGCAGACGTGGAATCAAGTTATAACGCTAGTTACGAGGCCTATGTAGATTGGCTTGGCATATTGAATTTGCAAATCCTCAAATTCAATCAATCAGCATCAGCCAATAACAAGTATGACCTTCCCTTTTTTACGGAATTTTTGTACGAGACCGAGAATTCCATGTTCGATCACCGTGCAACCGGAACGGCTCATAATGGTACTGGAACGAAATATAAGGATGAGACTTTATACAACCACGATTCGTTTGTAAGACAATATTCTGGTGATCCAGATATTTGGAATAATAAGGAAATACCTTCTTGGGATGACATCAAGCTATCTGCAACAACAGAAAGTATTGCCAATTGGGATAGTACGCATGGCAGGTCAGGTTGGGGTGCTGATAGGGTTCATGTTCAAGCTTGGGATTTTAAAGACGGAGAGGATTACACCTATACAAAGTGGAATAAAGGGGATAAAACATTAAATCAATTAGATCCAGGCATCTACTCTCCTCAGCAGGCAAGTGATCTCTTTACAGAGTTCTTTGCTAATAGAGGCTTCAAAATGCCAAAGAAATCCCCAAGCCCTTTGGAGCAAACATACAACCTAAACCAAATGATCCTTCCTCAAATGACTGGAAAAACTCCAAGTACGCATTTTGATGACAGAGTGAACATAAATTTTACTTTTTATGAGCATGAAGTCGATTTCCCGACATTTGCTTCTTCTGCTGCAAATGTTGAAGGGCAGGCATGGATTTGGTCAGCCACCCAATTTTCTGAATTCATAACTCGTTTTCGTAATGACCTTCCAATACGGCTAGATGCTATCGCTAGCGACTTTGGTGCGAGTGGGCAATTTGTCATGACCTCAAATGATCTCAACTTGGGCATTTGGCATCCCGAACAAGTTCTCGGCCATTGGTTTGGTGTACCTAGTCAGAGCCAGTTTGAACGTCTTCTTTGAGTTGATCTCAATTGGACCTAGGGCCTGAAAAACGCCCCAATTTGGTTTGATATCAATGTTGTCAACCACGAACTTCATTCCTTAACTCCGAACCAGTCGCTAGTAATACTTCTGCAAGTTGCGTCATCAAGGTTTAGTTGCATCCCCTCTCTTGGCTAATCTCGGCCGATATAGTGTTGTTTGAGAGTTTCAATCCTTCTCTGATCACCTGATCTAATTGATGGCATTTATTATGCTGAATGTTTGGAGGGAAACCTTTTCAGTGGCTGAGCTAGAAGTTCTTAAGCTCTGTGGTAGTCACTAACTTTGTTCTTGTGTGAAGGCTGTTCGTAGTCTGCAATTAACTCATTCCTTATGACAAAAGGCTAAAGCGACATTCGCTGATCTCGCTCAAAACGGATTCCCCGCTTTGTACTGCTCCCTGGTCATCACAAGCAGAGATCGCTCTAAGTGACCCATCATCCGCCATCTTGGTCTGATAGGTGCAATGTCCTTAGCTGATCTGCTGTTGCAGATCCTCAGATTCGTTCAAACGCTCTCTTGGTCTACATCTCAGGGAAGGTTGAGGCCTGTCGATTGAGGTCTCTCCGCTCAACTTGACGTGACTTTTGATCTGGAGGGCATCGACGACGCTGGTCGGGCAGGCGTTCGATTGAGTTCACGCTCGAGAGCTTCAACCCGGCGCTCACGCAGGCAATATTTGCAGCCGCCAGTGGTCTGCATGTGCCGTTCAGGAGTGATGGTGATTTCCTGAACAGGGTGTTTGCAACAGCGAATTTTGACAGGGCTTTTGTAGCTCCGCCACTGGATGCCGGAGTAGTCGAACTGATCCCCGAAGCGCTGTTTTGCTCGCTTCAGGAACGTTTCCAGCGTGATCCTTGCTCCCATGTCTTCAGTCTATTGGCTGTGGTCCGCAACCTTGCCCACGCTGTTATCCGTCTTCATGCTCCATGAAGGCTGGGCTGGCGCCAGAGTGCTCGACCGTGATGGTGTGCAGGTGGATGGCCCAGACAAGGCCGTTGAAGTCATGAACTGGAGCCATCAATCAGCCTGGCTGCCCCCTGACGTCAGCAAGGTCTGGATGGATCGCTGCGTTGAGCAGATCAGCTGGGATCAGCCGCAAGTCCGCGTGTATGGACGATGGCATCTGGTGCCACGACTGACGGGTTTTCTGGCTGATCGCCAGGTTTCCTATCGCTACAGCGGTGCGGTGCATCGAGGTGAAGGCTGGCCGGACTGGTTCCTGCCTCTTCTGGATCTTGTCTCTGCTCGGAGCTCAGCGCCGTTCAATGGCTGTCTTTTCAATCTCTATCGCGATGGTCAGGACCGGATGGGGTGGCACGCTGATGACGAACCGGAAATTGATGGGTCGTTCCCGATTGCTTCGCTGTCGCTGGGTTCAAGCAGAGATCTGCAATTCCGCCATCGAGTCAGTGGAGCCCGTTGCGATGTCTCACTGGCTGACGGCGACCTTCTGCTGATGGATCCTGATTGTCAAAGGCTTTGGATGCATGGCTTGCCGGTGAGAAAGCGCGTGAAACAAGCAAGGCTCAACCTCACGTTCCGGGTGTTCCGCTGAGTGGACTCAGCAGCAGGCTCCAGATCGGGACACTCAATAGAGCTGCCAGTGTGCTGATCAGGATCAGTTGTGCTGGTCTGGCGGCGTTGAGTTGTTCGGATTCGGCGATGAGCAGAACGGAGATCGCCGTTGGGGCGGCTGCCTGCAGAACCAACGCCTGACGGGCATAGCCAGGCAGCGGAAAGGCCAGGCTGATCAGCAGCATCAGGGCTGGAAACAAGACAAGTTTGCAGATCAGCGGTGCACTCAGATCCACGGCTGGTGTCTTCAGTTTTCGTGCTGCGATATCCCCCAGACGCATGCCCACCACAACCAGCGCCAAGACGATGACTGCACGCGACGGCAACCAAAGAGCATCACGGATCGGCTCATGCCATGGGCTTGCTTTGACAATTAATGCCCCAAGTAGTCCTCTTGTGGCCGGGCTGGAACTGAGATGTCCCAGCAGATCCCGCCAGCGCTCGCGAGTCGTTTCTGCTGGGCTGTCTCGGGTCAGCCAGAGAGGTCCAAGGCCCCAGATCAATAGGGTTGCCCCCAGGTCGTAGCCAATGCTCACCGGCAGCGCCTCCGCTGGAAGCAGAGCCAGGGTGGCTGGAATCCCGAAGTAAGCCGTGTTGCCGATGCAGCTAGCCAGTTGCAGGTCCGGCCGGCGCAGGGCGGGAATGCCAGGACTCAGCCAGCGCAGGATGATCAGCATCAGGGCGATGGCTGCAACCGCGAGCAGCGCCATCCCAAACAACGAACCGTTGAGGCCGCCATGCAGCAGTAGCCCCATCAGGCTCACCGGAACGCCGAAACGCACCAGTGGAAGGGCCATGGGTGCAATCCACTGAGATCGCCATCGTCCGATGAGTGCTCCCACGATGAGGCAGGGAACCATCTCCCAGAGGAGGTTCAGCACTGGAGATGCATCAACGGATCAACACGAAGAACTCAAGCCCTTGTGCCAGACTCTCATCCGTCCGCACCAAAGGGCCATCGTGACCATCGCTGCACCCTCCTGCTTGATTCAGAGGCATGTCCTTCAGCTCAGCGCGACCCTGGCTGAGCGGTGCCAGCAGCTGCAGCTGGAACTTTCTGATCAGGTGGCCAGCTTGCCATTCGGCAATGAGCGTTGGCTGTTAACCGAGCGGGAGCTCTCGGCAGCTGAGAATGCTCTCTTGCGCCTCCATGACCGGTGTGATCAGGTTGTTTCAATCCCGTAGTAGCGAAGCGGGATGCCAAACGTCACGACGTCATGCGGATCACTAGGCAGCAGGGCAACGATTGCAAGTTCTCGGTCGTCGAATGCTTCCTTGGATTTAACGACGAATGACGCTGCATCCGATGCGCTCCACAGAGGTGCTCCACCGCTGCGCTCTTCGCGATAGGTCTCGAACACGGCCGCAAACTCCTCTCCGTTGTCAGCATTGCTGAGCATCAACTTCAAAGCGGAGTCATCACTCCTGGTCTGGATCAGTTCGAACAGTTGTTGCATCAGTGGATGGTCGATGGTCGTGGAGACCCGGACAACATTGCCGATCGTTCCCACCGCGGTGACATGGAATCGTTTTCGATCGGCACGGGCATCGATCACTGCTACGGGCAGGGTTAAATCCCACTGGTGATGTTTGCCAACGTTGAGGGCAAGGCTGCGGAGATCTTCGGCATGGGCCTCGCAAAGCTGCTGAACCCGTTCGCGTTGGTCCATATCGCATTAGGGGTAAGGGTGAGCCGACAGTTCGAGCGCTTGTCTGCATGGAGCGCTCATCCAGTCACGCCCTCAAACGTCCTCACCATGGCCAGATCCTTGCCAAAAAACAGGTTTCTGCGGTTCGCATTCTGATTAGTGCGCCATTTGATTGAGGAACCGCCTGCTGCGTTCTTCCTTCGCCTGCGTGAAGAATGTGGATGAGTCCGTCAATTCGACGACCCGCCCTGCATCCATGAACAAGACCCGGTCGGCGACTTCACGCGCGAACCCGAGCTCATGGGTCACAACGATCATGGTCATGCCATCGGCTGCCAGTCTTCGCATGGCATCCAGCACCTCCTTGACCCGTTCTGGATCCAGGGCACTGGTGGGCTCGTCAAACAGCATCAGCTCGGGGTCCATGGCCAGTGCTCTGGCAATGGCCACCCTTTGTTGCTGCCCTCCGCTGAGTTCAGAGGGATATTTCAGGGCCTGATCGGCGATGCCCATCTGTGCCAAAAGGCCGTGAGCCCGTTCTTCTGCATTGGCTTTGTTGATCTTCCTCACACGGATCGGCGCCAGCGTGATGTTGTCGAGGATCGAGAGGTGCGGGAACAGGTTGAATTGCTGGAACACCATTCCGACACGACGGCGGATCCGCCGGATCTGTCGTTCATCCTGATCCGTATCCAGAGGAATGCCGACGATCTCCAGCTGTCCGGCATCGATGGCTTCAAGCCCGTTGAAAGTGCGAATCAGCGTGCTCTTGCCGGAACCGGATGGCCCCATCACCACCAGGACTTCGCCATGGTTGACGCTGAGGTTCACCTGGTCGAGCGCTTTCTGTGAACCGTTGAAGGTCTTGGTGATGGACTCGGCTCTGACGGCGATGGTCATGAAGGAATGGCTGAGGTGGAGGCAGAGGGTCCCTGACGTTCAAGCTGGCGAGCCATAAGAGCCATGGCAGTGCACACCAGCCAGTACAGCCCTGCGAGCCAGATGTAGGTCTCTAGGTGTCGGCCTATATAGGCAGGATTAGCTAGCAGGCTGCGGCTGATTCCAAGCAGTTCCACAAGCCCAAGAATGGCCATCAAGCTGGTGTTCTGGAGCAGGCCAATGGCTTGATTGGTGAGGGCTGGCACCGCTACACGCAGTGCTTGAGGAAGAACCACCAGCTGTTGGATTTGCCATGGACCCAACCCAAGTGCGGCTGCTGCTTCGAGCTGCGTGCCGGGAATGGCCTGTAAGCCCCCGCGGACATCTTCGGCGATATAGGCCGCCGCGAAGAGCGCGAAGGCCACGACGGCTCTGAGCACTCGGTTGATTTCGATTCCGACCGGCAGAAACAGTGGAAGAAGCAGCTGCCCAAAAAAAAGCACTGCAATCAATGGCACGGCTCTCATCCCGTCGATATAGAGGCGACAGAGATGGCGTGGCAGCGTCAGCTTGCTTCTGCGTCCAAGCGCTAGCAGGATTCCTAATGGCAGAGCCAGTAGCCCGCTGAAGCAAGTGAGTAGGACTGTCAGTGTCAGCCCCCCCCAGTCCCTCGAGCTCACTGTCTGCAATCCTGCTCCGCCTGCTAGCAGCAATAGGCCGATGGGGAGCATGGCAAGCCAGCACCACGACAGAGCCAGACCACTGATGCGCCAGCGCACTGAAACAAGAGGCTGAAGCAGAGTGATCGCCGTCATCAGGCACAACAATCCAAGCCAAAGACAAGGTCTCCAGCGCTCGTTCTCCGGATAGGACCCAACGGCGAACAGCGGAAGATTTTCCGTGACAACAGACCACTTAGCACCAAAAAACAGCCAGGTCGCCGTGGACCAGATGACCCAAGCGATCACGGCCAGGATCACCAGGCTGAGCAGTGTCTGCAGTGGATGACGTCTGGCCTGGAGAAGTCGTTTCCGATACGCAGTCCGTGACCCGGTCATCAATTCCCGGGCTGCTCCGCTGGTGAGCTGAACAGTTTGAGAGCTGACGTAAACAAAGCGACTCCGAACAGAGTCCCCAGGGCCCAGAGGCTGTCGAAAGGCCACTCCACCACCAGCAGAACCCCAATTAAGGAGGTGAGTATGCCATCAACAATGCTCAAGCCGCCGGCTGGACCGGATGCACTGGCTCCTGAGGCAAGCTCCATGACACCTTCAACCAGCAGCAGGATGCCTGCGAACAGAGTGAGGCTGACTTCACTGTCGATGGGATCAATCAGGATGAAGATTGCGCCACCGATGTAAAGCAGTCCTGAGAGAACACGGAACAGCTTGCCCTGACTGTTGCTTGCATCGCCAAGACGCAAAAATTGCCCGATTCCGGCTGCAAATGCGATCCCACCAATTCCGATTGTGAGAAGAGTTGCGGAAACAAAGGGCAGCAGGATCGCAGCGATTGCGGCGATGACCAGCAGCACCGCAGCGATGCGACGGGAATTCATGGGCTCAGGAGTATCGAATCGATGCTAGGTGCGTTGTGCCGGACGAACCACGATTCGATTCAGCACCTGCATGCCTCCATTAATGAGAAGATTCAGTGCGAGAAAGCTCAGCAAGAGGATCAGGAATCCCTCGATGGCTCTTCCGGTCTGGGTAATCGCTGTATCACTGACCGCGTACAGATCAGCGAAGCCAACGGCGATGGCCAAGGTGCTGTTTTTGGCCAGATTTAAATACTGACTGCTCAGGGCCGGAAGAATCGCCGGCAAAGCCTGTGGTAACACCACTTTTCTCATTCCAAGGGTTTCGCCAATACCCAGGCTGCGGAATGCTTCCCACTGACCCTTAGGAACGGAGTCGAGTCCACCGCGAACCACCTCTGCGATCGCAGCACCGGTGAAGACGCTCAGACCCACCAGAACCGCGGAGAACTCCACGCTCAGGTTCAGGCCAAGAATGGCGATACCCTGATTCGAGAGGCTGACGAGCGTGCCGACGGGAGCCATCGGTTCGGACGGCAGGCCAAGAAAAGCTACGAAATACCAGAAGAGAAGCTGCAGCAGCAAGGGGATCTGGCGGATTAATCCCACGTACAAGCCGGCTAGCTGACGGAGCAGGGGATTGAGGCTGCGTCTGGCCGCCCCTGCCCCAACACCCAACACCGTGGCCAGCACGATGCTGCAAGCGATGACCCGGAGACTGTTGAGCCAGCTCACCAGCAAAGCCCAGGCTGTGCTGTCACCCGGTTGATAGGGAAGTGTGTGTTCGCTCAGGGCGAATCCTGCAGGCTGCCAGAGCCATTTGAAGCTCAGTCCCAATTCCGTGCGGATCAGATTCACCGCCAGGTTGTTGACCAGAATTCCCACAAGAGTGAGAACCAGTCCTGCGAGGACGATCTCAAGCCATCGGAGGCGTTTCCGTTTCATTGGAACGTATTTATTGGAAAGTATTTATTGGAACGGTGGAGCGGTGATGACTCCTCCACTGCGATGCAACTGGTTGAGGCCGCGTGGGATCGGAACGACGCTGTCTGGTCCCAGATGTCGGTTGTAAATCTCTCCGTAGTTTCCGGTGGCCCTGATCACGTTCACCACGAAATCATTGCTGAGGCCCAGCTTGCTGCCTAGATCGCCTTCAACTCCAAGAAAACGCCTCAATTTCGTGAGATCAGGATTCTCCTGAGCCTCTTTCAACTTGTCGTCCACATTGGCCTGGGTGATTCCAAGCTCCTCTGCAGTGATCAGTGCGTAAACCGACCAGCGCATGGCATCTGAGAATTGTTGATCACCACCGGAAGACAGGGGCGCCAGAGGTTCTTTGCTGAGAACATCGTCAAGGATTTCATGCTCCTCAGGTCGCTCAAATCCTGAGCGTGCTGATGCCAGTTGGGATCGGTCTGAGGTCATTGCTTGGCAACGCCCCTGGAGATAACCAGCAACCACTTGGTTGAGATCCTGATATTTAATCGGCTTGTATGGGAGCCCGAGTGACTGAAACGCATCATTCAAATTCTGTTCGGTCGTGGTACCTGAGCCAACACAGATCGACTGACCTTTGAGGCCTTTCAGGCTGCGAATTCCGCTGTTGCGCTTCACCAATAACCCTTGCCCATCGTGGAAAACGACTGGCGCGAAGCTCACGCCGTTTCCACCTGAAGCATCTCTACTGAGGTTGAACGTTGTGTTGCGTGAAAGAAGATCGATCTCTCCAGTTTTCAGCGCTGTGAATCGTTCCGGTGCTGTGAGCGGCCTGTATTGCACTTTGCTGGGGTCACCGATGATCGCTGCCGCGAAGGCCTTGCATAGATCCACATCAAGGCCCGCATAGCTGCCATCTCTCTTGAGGAAGCTGAATCCTGGGATCTTTCCGCTGACGCCGCACCGCAGTTCTCCCCTGTTGCGAATCACATCCACCCTGGAGGCCTCGCCGTCTCCGAGGGTTGCGCAGGCTGAAATGGCCAGGCATGCGGAGAGAAGAGAGATCAGTGAGCGACGCTTCGTCATACGAGTGGTCCTTGAAGGTCAATTTTGTCAGAACTTCGAGAGGTTGGAGACGGATGTCTGCTGACCTTGGCAGGAATCTCTAATGTCTACGCATGTTGTTCAAGTGCCAAAAAATGTCTCGGTTCCGGCCGGGATCCTTCGTTGTCATGGCGTTTGTACTGTCTTTGGTTGGCTCTCCGGCTTTGAGCTGGCAGCTCGGAGACCGACAGGCATACAACAACAAGATGGCCTTGCTCAACGTGATGCTTGAGGGGGCTAAGCAACGTGCTGTTGATACCGACGATCTTCAGACTCTTTGCCTGGTGATGAGCATCGGCAACGATGTGACCGAACGCTATCTCCAGGAGCATTCCAGCGACAAGCAGATCGAAAAGCGATTGGAAGGGATGCGAAACGATTTCACGTCCTGCTTGGGACTGCTTTACAGCCACCAGTGAACCTGTTGATCAATCAGTTCAGATCAGAGCGTTAAAGACTTCCCTGTTCAGCCATGTCCTCCATCTGGTTGAGCCCCGATTCGTTCGAAAAGATTGAGACTTTCTTCGTTCAATCCCAGGACTTCGACCGTTGATCCACCTTGCTCAAGCTTGCGAATCACCTGGTTGAGTGCGCTCACCCCGCTTTGATCCCAGATATGCGCTGCTGACATATCAATTGTGATCTGACTGGGATGCTCATGAACGTCAAATCCCTGCAGAAAATAAATCTTGCTGACGAAAAACAACTGCCCGCTCACGACGTAGCGGCGCATCCCCTCATTCACATCCACAGCATCAACACGAATCACCTTGGCCACTTTGCGGCTGAACAGGATTCCTGCCAGAGCGACCCCTGCAATTACTCCAAGCGCCAGATTGTGCGGCGTGGTGAGCATGGTGACGGCGAAGGTCATCAGCATCACCGCCGTATCGCTCTTCGGGATAGAGCGGAGTCGGCGCAGCCCAGCGATATCAGCTGTGCTCACGGCGATGCTGATCATCACAGCCACCAGTGCTGCCATGGGGATCTGTTCGAGCCATTGCCGGCCCAGCAGAATCATGGCCAGCAGGCTGACCCCTGAAAAGAGAGTGGAGAGCCGGGTGCGCCCGCCATTGTCGATGTTCATCACCGACTGACCCACCAGGGCGCAGCCCGCCATCCCACCAAACAGTGAAGACACGATGTTGGCGATGCCCTGACCTCTTGCTTCCACGTTCTTGTTGGAGTTGCTGTCGGTGCGTTCATCGAGGATGTCCTGGGTCAGGAAGGTCTCCATCAGACCCACGAGTGAGATCGCCAGGGCCGTCGGCAGAACGATTCCCAGGGTCTCGAGACTGAAAGGAACCTTGAGGTTGTCTGGCGAACCGAAGGGCCAGCTCGGCATCGGTAGTCCAGTTGGCAAGTCACCGAGACTGCTGACGGTGGGGATATCCAGGCTGAAACTGATCGAGATCACGGTCAGAACAACGATGGCCACCAGTTGTGACGGCACCAGTCGTGTCAGCCGTGGTAATCCATAGATGATCACCAGACCGAGCAGCACCAGTCCCCAGATGACTGGAATCTGACTGCCGTGAGGCAGCAGGTCATGAACATGGCCCGCCACATCCGATTCGCCGAAATGCAGATTGATGCCTAGCTGAGGAAACTGTGCTTGGAAGATCAGCAACGCCAGAGCGTTCACAAAGCCACTGAGCACGCCAAGAGGCACGAAACGCATCTGGTAGGCCAGACGCAACCAACCCCAGAGAATCTGCAGGATCCCTGTGACCACACCGGCAACCAGTAGGTAGGTCACTCCCAGCCCTTCTCCGCGCGCCTCTCCGGTTGCCACCAGACCGGTCATCAGCAGAGCCGTGGAGCCGGTGGCGGAGGTGATCATCGCCGAGCGACCACCGAAGAAGGCGATCGTGATCGAGAGCAGAAACGCTCCGAATAAGCCGACCTGAGGATCGACACCGGCAATGCCGGAAAACGCAATGGCCTCCGGAATCATGGCGAAGGCCACCACAAGTCCGGACAGCAGATCCTTGCTTGGATTGCCGAAGCCGAGATTCAACTGCCGAGGCATGGATCCTGAGGCCATCAATCATCTGTTGAGTGCTGGGACCGTAGTTCAGAGCGGTGGCAATCGTCCCTTTGGATCCAGTTCTCTCTTGAGTTGACGCAGCTCCGGCAACCACTCGCCGAAGGCCTCAATCAGTTCTCCTTGATGGCCGGGCAGATGGTCATGCAACTGAGCGAGATGGACTCCAGGGCATGACGTGCTGAAGTCGGCACTCACCTGATCCATCCACGCAAGGCTTTGTTGCCGCCCGGCTCGATCTCCTGGCTTCCAGGCCGCTGTGATCCAGGGTTTCCAGATAGAACCACGGTGGACGAATGACGTTGCCCCGCGGTTGATCCGCGTTGTTGCTCCCCCCAGCTGCTGAGCGCTGATGCGACATTCACCATGAGGCCTCTGCTGCATCCGCGAGCTCAGGAGCTGCATCAACGGGCCGGCCTCTTGCCCCAAGGCTGGACCGAGACGAGCGAGCACCTCGCTGTGAACCGGCATCGATGGAGCGGTTTCTGACGCGAGCCTGCCAAAGGTCGGCAGCTCCAGTTGATCCGTGCAGGACTGGATGGCAGCTTGTTGATCTGTTCCCAGGATTGGATCAAGTTGTTTCAGCGTTTGGGGAGTGGTTTCCTCGGAGCTGCAGTCCACCGCATAGATCTCCAACCTGTTGCCCCAACTCCATTGCAGGCTGCAGGTTTCTGGCCAGCTCTCCGCGATCTGTAGCAGCTCTGGCAGTTGCGATGGAGTGATCACCCCGTGGCGCACTCGCAGTGATTGTCGGCGTTGGGTGCGAAGCCTTAGGCGCGTGACCACAGCCAGGAATGGTGCGGCACCCAACAGGGCACGCCAGCGGCGGACATCATCCGTTGTTGGGGGCGTCGACAGGGCAAAGAACTCACCTGAGCCCCAGATCCCCTCGATTGCAGTGATCGAGTCCAGCGCAAGGCCTTGTGAACGGCTCAAGGGACCCATCCCTCCCGTGAGGATGAAGCCGCTTCCCGTTAGACCGGAGAGCCCAATGGGAATGCTGCGGTCCGAAGCGCGTAAGACCTGTAGCAGCTTGGCCATCGTTAGGCCTGTGCCGAACTCGACTTCTCCGGAGTCCTCCAAATAGCGGACCTCCTGATGTCGGTGCAGGTCCACGGTCCAGCAGCCATCGCCTGCGCAGCGACTGGTGTTTCCTCCGGAGCAAACCCGCAAGGGTGTTGATCCGAGCGGTTGCAGCATCAGCTGCTTCAACAGCTCCTGACCAGGAGTCAGGCAACCAAGAGTCTTTGCATTACTCGCCAGCGGATTCATGGTCTTTGTTTTACGGCCGCGAATAGGTTTGATACAGATGCACCGCACGTGTGACCGAGCAGATCGTTGCTCCTGCTGCAACCAAACATGGAGTTCTGATCTGTGGTCATGGCAGCCGCAATCGTCTGGCGGTTGCCGAGTTCGAGGGGCTGGCCAACGGGCTCAAAGAGCGGCTGACAGGATTGCCGGTGGAATACGGGTTCCTTGAATTCGCACGTCCCATCCTGAGAGATGGCCTGGAAAGACTGCGCGCGCAGGGGGTCGTGAAGGTGCTTGCCGTTCCGGCAATGTTGTTTGCCGCTGGACACGCCAAGAACGACATCCCTTCCGTACTCAACACCTACAGCGCTGAAACCGGACTGGAGATTGATTACGGCCGTGAACTGGGTGTGGACAGGTTGATGATCGCCGCGGCAGGGGCACGCATTCAGGAGGCTCTCAATAAGACCTCCGGGGTTGATCTCTCCGACACCATGCTCGTGGTCGTTGGTCGTGGTTCTTCGGATCCTGATGCCAATTCCAACGTCGCCAAGGTCACCAGGATGTTGGTGGAAGGCTTTGGTTTCGGATGGGGAGAAACCGTGTATTCGGGCGTCACATTTCCACTGGTGGAACCCGGTCTGCGTCATGTGGTGAAGCTTGGGTTCAAGCGCATCATCGTGTTTCCTTATTTTCTGTTCTCAGGGGTGTTGGTCAGCCGCATCCGTGAACACACAGAGCGGGTTGCGGACGATCATCCGGAAGTTGATTTTGTCAACGCGTCCTATCTGGGAGATCACAGTTTCGTTTTGGACACGTTTCTGGAGCGGGTTCAGGAGGTGATGGGCGGAGAAGCGGCAATGAACTGCTCTCTCTGTAAATACAGGGCTCAGGTGCTGGGCTTTGAGCAGGAAGTGGGGCTTGACCAGTCAAGCCACCATCACCACGTTGAAGGGCTGACTGAAGCCTGTGCACTCTGCGAACGCGAATGCACGGGCGTTTGTCAACCCGACGCCATCCCGATTGCGGTTGGCGCTGGGCACCATCATGACCATGACCATGACCATGACCATGACCATGACCATCACAGCCATGACCATGGACATCATCCGTACCCACACGCCGATCATCCCCTTGGGCCGACGAGCCTTCGTCGCGCAACACCAAAGCAGGAAGCAACAGAGTCTCAAATCTGAAGCAATGCAGCAGGAATAGCGCGCTCAAGTTCCGTCGCCGTGCCCTCTCTCGATGACCTCTGTTCAGTCGATCCCAGGCTTAACAGCTGCCAGGCATGCCCTGCGGGTGATGGCCATCATGGTGAGCGTCGGGCTCTGCCATCCGGAACTGGGCCAACAGGCTCCATCCACCACCAGCACATTGGGACAGCGCCAGAGCCGGTTCCAGCGATCGACGACGCTGTTGTCTTCGCTGCTTCCCATGGGCGCACCTCCGACTTCATGGATGTAATACCCGGGAGGTGGAGCGTCCTCCTGGGCAGAAAGGGCTTTTGCGACGAGCGGCTTGACCATCGGAAGGTGCACTTGGTCCGCAAGCGATGTCGTGACACCGCCGGCGATGTTGATGCAGTCTTCAATCGTGCCTTGCATGTGTTGCACCATGGCCTGCTCATTCGCTCTCCATTGGCAGCTGATATGGGGCATCGGCACATCCAGTGGGTCGCAGCGTTC
The DNA here is from genome assembly GCA_003210775.1 of Synechococcus sp. AG-679-A04. Taxonomy (GTDB): domain Bacteria; phylum Cyanobacteriota; class Cyanobacteriia; order PCC-6307; family Cyanobiaceae; genus Synechococcus_C. Next base: position 62,701 of record QCUI01000003.1, on the reverse strand, counting down.
CGAGAGGCACACCTGATTCCTTGCATCTGAGAGCACCTCGCCGTGGCCGATCAAAAAGCCCAGCCGACGATCTGGATTGCGTTTAAGCCACCACGGCGGATCGAATCGGTTGATGCCCCCCCAGATCCCATAGCCGCGCAGGAAGGGGCGCCCAGCGCAGACCTCTGGGGCATTCCCGAACGGTAAAAAGAAGCTCCCTGCTCCTGAAAGCGTGCTGGATGGGTCGGATTGCTGAGTCGACCCACGTCCGGTTTCACTGGGCACGGAGAAGAATCGACAGCAGGACACGTGGTCCATCAACCCTTTCCCCAGCAGGCCGGAGGGATCACTGAACCCCCTGGATTGGGCTTGATTCTCTGACTGCAACAGCAGACGCAGCGTCGCGATCGTTGAAGCGCAGACCACCACAAGGTTGCAGTCCAGTCGCTGACGTTCTCCACTGCTGCGGTTCACCACCACAACAGAACGGGCGCGCTCCTGTGCTGGATCGATATCCAGGCATTCCGCCATCGAATTGCACAGAATCTCCACGCGACCCGTAGCCAGAGCACGCTGAAGGCTGGAGCCGTTGCTGCTTGATTTCGGCCAGGTCGAGGTCTGCTGTCGTTGGTGGGCCTCAAAGCCCCGTGAGTGGATAAAGGGGAGACCGCGTTCCTTTGTCAGCAGCTCACGGAATCGCTCCTCTTCAGGCATGAACGGCAAAGCCGATGCCATCTCTCCATCAGGGAGCTGTTCAAGGCCATCTCGCTCACCACGGACTTCAAACAGCTGCTCAAGTGCGCTGTAGTGAGGATCGAGATCGGCATGCGTGATGGGCCAGTTTTGGCCATATCCGTCATGATCCGCGCCTTTGAATTCATAGTCCGAAAGCCGCAGGGTGATGCCGCCCCATGTCAGGCTGCGGCCGCCAACCTGACGGCCCTGGGTCCACAGAAAGGGTTGATCGTCTGGTGTGCTGTACGGGTACTGACGCTCGTCCGCGTAGAGGGCGGGGTTCTGTTTCCAGTAGCCAGGGTGCTGCACCTGACGCCGATGGCGGCCGCTGATCAGCCCTTCGGCCCGCCTGAAACTGTTGCCAGGCTCGCTCCCAAGGGCCTCCGAGGCAGATCGATCGGGACCCGCTTCCACAACCAGAACGTGGAGTCCTGCTTCGGCAAGTGTCATCGCGGCCACGCCGCCTGTTGCTCCCGACCCGATCACAATCGCTTCAAAGGGATTCAAGGACACGGCATGACGATGACCAACAGATAGTTTCCGATGAGCGCTGCTGCCAGGGCCAATGTCCATTCCTCCCTTTTTGGTCTTGGCCCTGGCACGCTGGCTCGGAGGTTGCTTCGCAGTTCTGCTGCTCACGCGCCTTCTGCGCGCAGTACTGCTGCATCTGGCAAGCAGTCGCCAGTACAGCACAACTGAATTTGTTGTCCGCCTGTTCACTAGCACGCTGTTGCCGATCGGTTGGCTGGCGGTGCTCGTGTGGGGGTGGGAGGCTCTTCCGATGGCAGGTCTGGCGGATCACGCCATTTACGCCGTGTCACGGCTATTAGCGGTTGTGCTGATCGCAAGGCTGATCAATCGCGTGTTTTTGCGTCTGGCAGATGGTGCTCTCAGACGGATGGAACATCCCGTGATCACCCCCGAGATGCTTGTCGGATTTTCGCCGATGCTGCGAACAGTGGTTTGGTTGTTCGCCCTTCTGATCTATCTGCAGAATGAGGGACTGGAGCTTGGGGCGATTTTTGCGGCGCTGGCCGGAGCGGGCATCGGGCTTGGTTTGGCTCTTCAGAGGCCTGTGGAGAACTTCACCGATTATCTGACCGTTCTTTTGGATCAACCCTTTTCTGTGGGGCAGAAGATCCGAGTCGGTGATGTTGTGGGGCGTGTTGAACAGGTGGGGGTGCGCTCAACCTCTATTCGCAGCCTGAATGGACAGAGAACGGTCATGAGCAATGGCGATTTGCTCAATGCCACCATTGAAAATCTCACCAACTTGCCGCGCCGAAGGATTGTGCAGGTGATTGGCGTCACGTATGACACGTCAGCCGATCAGATGGAGAAGATCCCTGAGCTGATTCGGTCGGTTGTTGAATCAGTTGAAGGTGCTCAATTTGGACGTGCACATTTCATCAGCTATGGAGATTTCTCGCTCAATGTTGAGTATGTGTTTTTTGTTCCAGATGGGGACTTTGACCACTCCCTTGACCTGAGATATCGAGTCAATCTGAAGCTGATGCGTTGCTTTCAAGACAAAGGTATTGAATTTGCCTTCCCAACGCAGACCTTGCACTTGAAGCAAACCGACTAAAAACAATCCAATCTTTAAGCAATAAAAAAGCCCCACTTTAATGGGGCTTTTTTATTTGGTGGCGGGGGGGAGATTTGAACTCCCGACCTTCGGGTTATGAGCCCGACGAGCTACCAGACTGCTCTACCCCGCGTTGACTCAATCACTATACAACTTGGTGTTCGATAACACCACACAATCTCGGTCAGGTTCGCAGCTCACCCTCCACCTCAAGGTGAACGCCTGGGTTGAGGATCAGCAGCTGTTCCTCCAGCTCCTTCAGTCCGCTCGGCGTGATCCAGTCGAGCTGACGCAGCAGATGAAGAGCCACAGCCTGTTTGGCCCGTCTTGCTCCGTCTTCTACTTTGATGGCGACGCCAAGTCCCTCACCAGTTCTGCTGAGGCATTGAACGCCCTCTGCGCCTCCCTTGCTGATCACCTGGCGATGCGAGCGTCGCATCAATTCCGTGTCGAATCGTCCCTCCCCTGCCACCAGTTCAGGATGAGCCAGCATCGCTCTGCTGATCTGTTCCAGTTCTGCATGGGCAGAAGATCCGAGATGAGCAAATAACAGAGCCATCTGATCGAGCTGAAGGCGCATTGTTGGAGCGCCGCAGTCATCCCGTTCAGCGACCAATTCATCAGGGGGCAGACCGAGTAATTCCGCCACACGTCGTGAGATCTCCTGCTGCAGGGGATGGTCTCCCTGAAGGTAGTTCTCAGTGGGCCATCCCATCTTTCGGGCGGTGATCAGAAACGCGGCATGCTTGCCAGAGCAGTTGTGTTCAAGAGGGCTGGAACGACCAGAAGGGATGGGGCACTGAAGATCGTCGCTTTCCAGTTCTGCGTTCCACAGCATCCGGAACGCTTCACGTGCATGGGTAGGGGTGCCCGAGTGCGATCCACAGCTGATGGCGATGCCGCGCTCACCGCAGCTGTAGGTCTCCGAGGCTCCGCTGCTGATCAATGGCAGGGCCTGAAAGGGTTTGAGCGCCGAGCGGATGAAGGTTTCGAAATCCGGTTGCCCGGCTTTCATCAGCACCCGACCTCGGCTGTCGCAGACAACCGCGTGCACTTTGTGGGTGGATTCGATTGAGGACCCACGCCGCAGCAGGACTTCCAGGGGTGGAGTACTCAGGGACCGCGCCGAGCCGCGGTAACCCGATGGGATCGACATGCCCTGATGTTCCTAAGGTTCAGAGAGCCTGACAGATGCTTGCTCCACCAAGCATCAGACCTGTCACCAAGGCCATGGCTCTCCCTAACCGGCCAAGGATGGGCCTCACTTCATGTTGAGCAAGAAGCAAGTCACGTTCTCGCCATGAAACCGGTTTTTCCCAGACCTGACCGTCGTACCAACCTGATTCCTCGTATTCCACCTTCTCCGAGAGCAGACGTTTGTGCACGTAGGTCCAGCCCAGCCACTGTCGAATTAACAGCAGCATCGGCATCACAAGAGCTGCAACACCTCCTGCTAGCAGCAACCGCACTGGATCGTGGCGCAAGGTCCAGCTTCCACTGGCCACCAGCACGGTGATCGGTGAGATCAGTACCCAGCTGATCAGCAAGGCCCGGTCAAGAGACACCTGGGCCGTACAGGGCCATGCAAAAAACCAAGATCGGCTGAATTGAGCAAATTCCTCCTGAGGTCTCTGCTCAGGGGGAACAGGGCAGGAGATGCTCGAGGCCATGCAGGGCCGCCTGTTAATCGTCTGATGTTTTGGAGGTTAGGTAGGGACGACTCTCCCCGTGACTCCAAAATGCTTCAAGGTCGTAGTAACTCCTTTCCCCGGGTTGGAGCACGTGCACGATAAGTTCGCCGTAATCCAGCAAGGCCCAGCGTCCCTCGTTCACGCCCTCTTTGCGCAGGGGAAGTCTTTGGACTTCATCCTCAATCCGATCCTCAACGGATCGTGCAATAGCCCTGACCTGAACGTCGCTTTGGCCACCAGCGATCACCATCCAGTCGGCAAGACTGGAGACCTCATCAACGCGGATGAGCTGGATGTCCACCGCCTTACGGTCATCGCAGGCATCGGCTGCGAGTTCCGCAAGCTGTTCACTATCCATAGACATTTTCGCTGGTGACGGACTGACGGGAACCTTGCTGTTGCGCCATTTCAGCGCGAGCCTTCCCAGCACTCTTGCGCAACGCCTCCAGTCGGTCTTCGTAGAAGCTGCGTTTTTTCTTCTTTCTGGTTTTCTCGACGAGGTCCTTCAGCGCGCCTCCCAGACTTTTGTAAGCGTTCGGGACGCTGTAGCCAAATCGACAGGCCAGATCGATAGCCCGCTCATCAGCCGAGATGGCATCGCGAAGCCGTTTTTCCGCGTTGTTCTTGAGATAGAGGCGGTAGCCAGCAAATCCAGACAGACCCAAAGCCATGAACAAGAGCAGACCGTCTTGCACCCAGAGCTCACCGATGGCCCCGCCAAGACCGATCGCAAGCGCTGCCATCTCCCAGCCATCGCGTGGAATGGTGTCGTTCTGAATCCTGCCCACTTCGTGCCAGAACAACAGGTTGCGATGGTCGAGGGCCAGGTCGTCCCAAGCGTCAAGATCGATCTGAATCTCAACCTCATCCCTGCCGATCTCTTCGAGAGTGATCAAAGCCGGCTCAACGGCAGCGGCTGCCTCAACGAACACCCAGCTCTGCATCTCCGGGGGAAGCAACCCTTTCAGACGCTGGAGCTCACTCATGACTGTCGATTGTTCTCCTGACACCCAACGCTAGCGACTGCCCGGCACCTGCCGCTGAACAGATGCATGTGGACATGGGGCTGCGTGGGAGACTCAAAATGTTTGGCCGCTGAGAGAACGCCCATGCCCCGGCGGAATGATCTTCGTCGCATTCTTCTGCTGGGTTCAGGGCCGATTGTGATCGGCCAGGCTTGTGAGTTCGATTACTCCGGAACTCAGGCCTGTAAAGCACTTCGCGCCGAGGGGTTTGAGGTCGTGCTGGTGAATTCCAATCCGGCTTCGATCATGACCGATCCGGATATGGCCGATCGCACCTACGTGGAACCGCTCACCCCAGAGGTGGTTGCAAGGGTGATCGAACAGGAGCGACCCGATGCCCTGCTTCCCACGATGGGAGGTCAGACCGCTCTCAATCTGGCTGTCACCCTGGCTGAGAACGGCACCCTGGAGAGATTCGGGGTCGAGCTGATCGGTGCCGATCTGCAGGCAATCCGAAAAGCGGAGGATCGACTGCTGTTCAAGCAGGCGATGAAGCGGATCGGTGTGAAGGTCTGTCCTTCGGGAATCGCTTCATCGCTGGAGGAGTCGGAGGCTGTCGGCGCTGCCATCGGTACCTATCCGAGAATCATCCGCCCCGCCTTCACCCTGGGCGGAAGTGGAGGTGGCATCGCTTACAACCCAGAGGAATATGCGGCGATCTGCAAAACCGGCCTCGATGCCAGTCCCGTCTCTCAGATTCTGATCGAACAGTCCCTTCTGGGTTGGAAGGAATTCGAACTGGAGGTGATGCGCGATCTCGCCGACAACGTGGTGATTGTCTGCAGCATCGAAAACCTCGACCCCATGGGTGTTCACACCGGTGATTCGATCACCGTGGCTCCAGCCCAGACCCTCACGGATCGCGAATACCAGCGACTGAGAGATCAGTCGATCGCCATCATTCGTGAGATCGGTGTGGCCACTGGTGGCAGCAACATCCAGTTCGCGATCAACCCCGCCGATGGCGAGGTGGTGGTCATTGAGATGAATCCCCGCGTCAGCCGATCGTCGGCTCTAGCCAGCAAGGCCACCGGATTCCCCATTGCCAAAATCGCTGCGCGTCTCGCCGTTGGTTACACCCTCGACGAGATTCTCAACGACATCACCGGCAAGACGCCTGCCTGCTTTGAACCGACGATTGATTACGTCGTCACCAAAGTTCCCCGTTTCGCCTTTGAAAAATTCAGGGGTTCACCTGCTGTGCTCACCACGGCAATGAAATCGGTTGGTGAAGCCATGGCCATCGGGCGCTGTTTCGAGGAGTCGTTCCAGAAGGCTTTGCGATCCCTGGAGACCGGGCTGGCCGGCTGGGGTGGTGATCGCGCCGAGCCCGAGCTAACAGCGGCTGAAATTGACCGTTCTCTGCGGACGCCGTCGCCGGAAAGAATCCTCACTGTGCGTGCCGCCATGTTGGCGGGACGCACGGATAAGCAGATTCACGATCTCAGCCGTATCGACCCGTGGTTCCTGGCCAAGCTGCGTGTCCTCATCAACACTGAAATTGAACTGTTGAACGAGCGGCAGCTGTCGGAGATCAGCGCCGCGGACTTCCTCCGGCTGAAGCAGCTCGGCTACTCCGATCGTCAGATCGCCTGGTTCACCGGCTCGGATCAGCTGGATGTGCGCGAAGCGCGACTGAAACTTGGCGTGCGTCCCGTGTTTAAGACGGTGGACACCTGTGCGGCCGAATTTGCTTCGACCACTCCTTACCACTACTCAACCTATGAACGTCCGTTGTCTCGCCTGGATGTAACAGGGACATTGACGGTTCAGCCCCCGGCGACGGAAGTGTCGGAGGACAACAGACGCAAGCTGATGATCCTTGGTGGCGGCCCCAATCGAATTGGCCAAGGCATCGAATTCGATTACTGCTGCTGCCACGCCTCGTTTTCTGCACAGGATCGGGGCTTCGCCACGGTGATGCTCAACAGCAATCCCGAAACGGTCTCTACCGACTACGACAGCAGTGATCGTCTTTATTTCGAACCTCTCACCTTTGAGGATGTTCTCAATGTGATCGAGGCAGAACGCCCTGAAGGCGTGATTGTTCAGTTCGGCGGGCAAACGCCGCTCAAGCTGGCGATGCCACTGCTGCGTTGGTTGAACTCGCCGGCAGGTCAGGCCACGGGCACCCGCATCTGGGGCACCTCACCGGAATCGATTGATCGAGCTGAGGACCGTGAGCAGTTCGAAGCGATCCTGCGTGAACTTGACATCCGCCAACCACGCAACGGCCTTGCCCGGACAGAGCAAGAAGCACGCGCCGTTGCAGACACCGTTGGGTATCCGGTGGTGGTACGTCCTTCTTATGTGCTCGGTGGTCGGGCCATGGAGGTCGTTCACGACGAGTCGGAGCTCAATCGCTACATGACTGATGCGGTACAGGTGGAGCCTGACCATCCGGTGCTCATCGATCAATACCTGCAGAACGCCGTTGAGGTGGATGTGGATGCGCTCTGCGATCGGGATGGTGTGGTGGTGATCGGTGGGCTGATGGAGCATATCGAACCTGCAGGGATTCACTCAGGTGATTCCGCCTGCTGTCTTCCATCGGTCTCTCTCGGTGATGAAGCCCTTGCCACGATTCGCTCCTGGACCAAGGCCCTCGCCCTGCGCCTTCAGGTTCAGGGTCTGATCAATCTTCAGTTCGCGGTTCAATGCACTTCCTCAGGAGAGGAGCGTGTGTTCATCATCGAAGCGAATCCACGCGCCTCGCGGACGGTGCCTTTCGTCGCCAAGGCCACCGGTATACCACTGGCAAGAATTGCCACTCGCCTGATGGCTGGTGAGACCCTCGCGGATATTGGTCTCAGCCAGGAGCCCTCTCCGCCGCTTCAGGCGGTGAAAGAGGCTGTTCTCCCCTTCCGGCGCTTCCCCGGTGCCGACACACTTCTGGGCCCAGAAATGCGCTCCACCGGAGAGGTGATGGGGTGGTCTACGCATTTTGGGATGGCTTACGCCAAAGCGGAGCTGGCCGCTGGAGAGGCACTGCCAACGAAGGGCAACGTTTTCCTGTCCACCCATGACCGCGACAAGCTTGCCCTCGTTCCTGTGGCCAAGCGTTTGCTTGATCTGGGCTTCTCGCTCACGGCCACTGCGGGCACCGCGGCCACGTTGAGTGAGGCCGGTCTTCAGGTGCAGTCAGTGCTGAAGGTCCATGAAGGACGCCCCAATATCGAGGATTTGATTCGCTCCGGCGCTGTGCAGCTCGTGATCAACACGCCGATCGGTCGTCAAGCGGCCCATGACGATCGCTACTTGCGGCGTGCTGCGCTCGATTATTCCGTACCAACCCTCACTACGCTTGCTGGAGCACGTTCGGCTGTTCAAGGAATTGAGGCGTTGCAATCGCAGACGTTTGATATCCATGCCCTTCAGGATGTTCATCGATAGGTTCAGCCCCGGTAAGGTCGCCAGAGATTCGATGTCTTCACGTGACTGTCACCAGCATTGCCAACGTTGCCCCCGGCAGTGACTGCCGGGATGCTTTTCAAGCTGCTTATCAGAACCGCTACACCTGGGAACCAGGATTTGGCGGATATCAAGGACGCTGCGTCTGGGAACAGGGCGACCGTCGTGTTGAAGGTCGTTTTCAGATCGGTGCGGATCTGAAGGCCAAGGTCGAGGGTGTTGATGATGCTGAGGTGGAGAAGGCGATTGCCTCCCAACTCTGGGAAGTCGCTATTCATCGCGTTCGCAGACCCTTTGAGCAGGTGCATGGCGCCAACACCTTTATTGCTGGTGACAGCACGGATGAAGGGCTAGAGGTCTTGATCGCAGGTAAGGGTGAGGGTGATCGCTACCGCATCAAAGATGATGTGGTGACGATGGTTCACCGGCATATTCACGGCACGGTGGTCACGATTCACACCGGAAGCACAACGGACACTGGATCGGGTTATCTCAGCCACACCTACAACAGCCAATATTCAGATCCAGAGACTGGTGAGAGAAAGGGCTCTGAAAATCAATTTGAAGACACGTTCACTCCTTTGTTTGAAGGTGGCCCTTGGGTCCTTCAGCAGCGCATTATCAAAACTGAAAGTGGAGACGCTGCTGAGAAACAGGTGTTTCGATTTGAGTCGCTTGAAGCAATGACAAATTGATACTATTTTCGTTTTTAACGGATGGTGACAACATTCAAGCTTGAGCTCAACTATGCAACATTTTCTTAAATCATTTAACTCTCAGATTGGGGGGTTTGTTTGGGGGCCACCCACCGTGGCCCTGATTGCGATTACTGGCATCTTTTTGATGTTTGGTCTTCGCTTCATTCCACTACGAAAGCTTATTTATGGCTTCAAACTTGTTTCCAAGCCTGCTGCGCTGAAGTCTGAAGGAGAAATTTCTCCTTTTCAGGCATTGATGACTTCTCTGGCTGCAACCATCGGCACTGGCAATATTGCTGGTGTATCGACAGCTATTGCCGTTGGTGGGGCTGGGGCAGTTTTCTGGATGTGGCTGATTGCCTTGTTCGGAATTGCCACGAAGTATGCAGAAGCAGTGTTGGCTGTTCAGTTCAGGGAAGTTGATTCCTCTGGTAATCATGTTGGTGGCCCTATGTACTACATCAGCAATGGTTTGGGAAAAAGCTGGGCCTGGATGGGTGGGCTTTTTGCTGTCTTTGGAATGCTTGCTGGTTTCGGAATCGGCAACGGAGTTCAATCATTTGAACTTGCGAAAGCTTTGGAGAAATCAATCCTGCATGTTCCTCGTGAGGTAACTGGAGTCATTCTCGGTGTGTTGATTTTCCTTGTAGTGATTGGTGGCATTCGCAGAATTGCTAGTGCTGCCTCTGCAATTGTTCCACTGATGGGGATCCTGTACGTGGGTTCTTGTCTGGTGATTCTTGCGATCAATTTCGCCGATATTCCCTCAGCTCTTGGATTGATTTTTGGATCGGCCTTTACAGGGCAAGCTGCTGTTGGTGGTGCATTTGGGGTTGTTGTTCTTCAAGGTTTCAAACGTGGGATCTTTTCAAACGAAGCAGGTTTAGGCAGTGCGCCAATTGCCCATGCTGCCTCAAAAACAAATAGCCCTGTTGGTCAAGGTTCGATTGCGATGCTTGGCACGTTTATCGATACGTTCGTTGTTTGCACAATGACGGCTCTTGTGGTGATTACCACTTATTCAAAAGAACTATTCGGAATGTCTGATAGTGCTCGCAAGGCATTGGCAGGATCAGAGATTTCTATCGAAGCTTTCGGCTTGGGTATTAGCGGTGGAGGCTTAATTGTGACCATCAGCATCGTTGTTTTTGCGTTTACCACCATCCTGGGTTGGAGCTTTTATGGTGAGAAATGTACGCAATATCTATTTGGTGAAAAAGCAATTTTGCCCTATAGATTGGTTTGGGTTTCTGTGGCTGTTATCGCAGCGATCGCCGGCGAAAAAGGTCTTGTCTGGGATGTTTCCGATACTTTGAATGGCCTCATGGCTCTTCCTAACTTATTAGCACTTCTGCTGCTTTCGGGAACTGTATTTCAACTCACACAAAATCACTTCAGCCCGTCATCGGAATCTGATTCGTGAATATTTGACAGTTGGTCTTAATCAAAAGCCTCCACCATGGAATGGAGGCTTTTGATAGCCCGACTCTTGCTGGGCTCTGGAACGTTCAGCCTTGGTCGGGCATGGGAGTGACGTTTTTCAGACGCTCATTCAGCTGCATTGCCATGGATTGACGTCCAACGGCGAGAACTTTCAGCGTGTCTTCATGCATGCGCAGCTGCGCGTCAGCAACCTGCATGCCGCGCACGAGTTCCTTCAGATCTTCAGGAAGGTCATTGAGGTTGTAGCGCTTGCCTTCGAAGGTGAGCACTGGATTTTCTGCTGGCGTTGCGGTCATCGGATGAACTGAATCACAGTTGAATCGAACGAAACTTAGCTGCGCCCATCGCGAATCATTTGGCGTTCACACAGATCTCGGTAGCGACCGTTATTCGCCATCAACTGATCATGGCTGCCTTGTTCGCTGATTTGGCCACGGTCAAGCACCACAATCTGATCGGCTTCCTGCACAGTGGCCAGTCGGTGGGCGATCACCAGCACAGTACGGCCGTGCATCGCCTGGCGCAGCCCCAGCTGAACAGCAGCCTCAGCCTCAGCGTCCAGGGCGCTTGTGGCCTCATCGAGCAGCATAACCGCGGGATTACCTAGGACTGCCCTAGCAATGGCAATCCGCTGCAGCTGTCCCCCGGACACATTGGTGCCGCGCTCCTCCAGCTTCGTCTCGTAGCCATCCGGCAAGGCCATGATGAAATCGTGGGCATTGGCCAGACGGGCTGCTTCCAGCAGCTGACCATGGCTTGCTGGTCTGCCGAAACGGATCGCTTCGGCAATGCTGCCGGAGAACACTGTTGTTCGCTGTGGCACGAGGGCGACCTGTTGCCTGAGTTCGCGCGCTTTCACTTGAGCCAGATTCTTTCCATCCAGCTCGATCTCTCCTGATTGGGCACTGTTGAAGCGCAGAAGCAGGGAGAACAATGTGCTTTTGCCGGCACCGGATGGTCCAACCAGTGCAACAACCTGACCGGCTTCGATGTTTAGGTTGATGTCGCGAAGCACCGGCTCACCGTTGCCGTAAGCGAAGTTGACGCGATGCAGATTCAGGTGACCTTCAGGTCGACCAATCGGCAAGGCCGGATCTGGATCTGCGGTTTCTTGTGGCTCCTGTTCGATCTCCCGCAGACGTCGCAGCGAAGCCTGACCCTGCTGAAATTCATTGAAGTTGTTGGTGACGTGAGCGATGGGGTCGATCAGCACCACAAGGCCAGTGAGATAGCTGCTTAAGCCAGCAATGCTCAGGCCATCGTTCTGAATCCTCCAGGCAGCCAGTCCAAGCACCGAGAAAAGGCCCACCACTTCGATCATTCCCACAACCGGGTGCTGCAGTGCAACAAGGCTGTAAGTGCGATGCCGTGCCTGACGATGTTGATCAATCTCATCTTCAAAGCGCCCTTGCAGCCATGGCTCTGCAGCAAAGGCCCGTACAAGCGGTAGGCCCTCGATGGCTTCGCCAAGCAAACCGGCCAGTTCGCTCACTTTTTTCTGACTGCGCTCGGTGGCTGCCATCACCCGTGCGCCAAACAGGCTGATCAGCCAGATGATCAACGGTGCCAGCAGCAGGATCGATGCCGTGAGTTTCCAGTCCAGCCAGAGCATGTACCCCAGCACCGCCAGCAGTTGGAGCACACTCGGAAGTGTGTCGTGAATCGATTTGTAGAGCACTTCACTGACACGATCTGCGTCTTCGGTCAGTCGGTAGGTGACATCGCCTGCTGAGAGTTTCTCTAGTGCTCCCAGTTCAACGGTCTGCAGCCGACGAAACAGATTGCTGCGCAGGGTTTTGCTCACCTGAAGGGCAGGTCCGGCCAGCAGGGAGTCCTGACCGAACTGAGCCAATTTCTGGATCGCAAAAATCAGCACGCCCTGCCCGATCAGCCAGAGCACTCGCCCAAGATCCCTCGATCCCAGTGCAGGGAACAGGGAACCCGCGAGATTGAGCAGCAATAGAAAGCTGCTCACATAGATGAGCATGCAGATCAGCCCGAGGCTCAGTTGGGGCAGATGCGGACGCAGTAATGGCAGCAGCCTGCGGAATCCTGCCTCGGAGGTTTTCAGCATCGCGTCACACTATCAATGCTCTTTTTGTTCCCATTGGCTGATGCGACTCGATCAGTTCCTGAAATGGCAAGGATGGGTCGGTACTGGCGGTGAGGCCAAGATGCTGATCCAGGACGGGCAAGTGCGTGTGAATGACTGCGTTGTGACTCAGCGTGGTCGCCAGTTGAAGATCGGGGATTGCGTGATTGTTGGTGGAGATAAGGCTGTCGTCACGACGATCTGAGACGATCGTGCTTGCGTAGGAACGTAAGTTGGCTGCTGCTGAGCCGCAGAGGACGCAAGCGTGGGCAAACCGGTGATTGCTGGAAACTGGAAGATGCACATGACGTGCGCCCAGGCCCGGGTCTGGCTGGCCACGTTTTTGCCATTGATCGCGGACACGCCTGATGACCGTGAGCTGGTGGTGGCGCCTCCGTTTACTGCGATTAGTACGACGGCTGAGGTCACTGCAGGGTCGAGGCTTGAAATTTCAAGTCAGAACGTGCACTGGGAAGGTCAGGGTGCGTTCACGGGGGAGATCGCTCCGTCGATGCTGGAAGAGCATGGAGTGCGTTACGCGATTGTTGGCCACAGCGAGCCGCGTAAATACTTCAGTGAGAGTGATGAGCAGATCAACCACAGGGCGCGTTCAGCTCAGGCCCATGGTCTGATCCCCATTGTTTGCGTTGGAGAAAGTGATGAACAGCGCAGCCGTGGTGAAGCCGAGCGTGTGATCCGCCGTCAGGTTGAGCAGGGCCTTGAAGGACTGGATCCGAACCGTCTCGTGGTTGCCTATGAACCCATCTGGGCCATCGGCACCGGTAAGACCTGTGAATCCTCTGAGGCGAACCGCATCTGTGGTCTGATTCGAAGTTGGGTGGGTGCCTCTGATCTGATCATTCAGTACGGAGGATCCGTCAAGCCTGCAAACATCGATGAGCTCATGGGCATGAGTGATATCGACGGTGTGCTCGTGGGTGGCGCATCGCTCGATGCCGAAAGCTTCGCTCGCATCGCCAACTATCAGGTCGCCTGATCAGCCATGCGTCATCCCGCCTGCTGGGGCCATCGCCCAGCTGTGATGGGGGTAATCAACCTCACCCCGGATTCTTTCAGTGATGGAGGACGGTTCAACAGGGCGGATTTGGCCTTAAACGAAGCGTCACGTCAGCTGCAGGCTGGAGCGCAAGTTCTCGATCTTGGTGCCCAGAGCACCCGCCCCGGTGCTGTTGATGTGGGTGCGGAAGAAGAGCTGTCGCGTCTTCTGCCTGGTCTTGAAAGCATTCGAGCAGCCCATCCGCAAGCGATTCTTTCTGTGGATACGTTTCTGGCATCCGTTGCCCGAGCAGCTTTGAAGGCAGGTGCCGATTGGATCAACGATGTCAGTGGAGGCAGGCGCGACCCTGCCATGCTTCCGTTGGTGGCTGATGCTGGTTGCCCGTATGTGCTGATGCACAGTCGTGGTGACAGTCTGACCATGGATGACTGCACTGATTACGGCGACCAGGGTGTTGTGGTTGGAGTGTTGCAGGAACTCAGGCTCAGCACCGATCGGGCTCTTCAGGCCGGCCTGAGTCGGGAACAGCTGATCTGGGATCCAGGTCTTGGCTTCGCCAAGACCACGGAGCAGAATCTTGAGCTGATCAGACAGTTGGACGATCTTCAGCAGGACGGCATTCCTCTTTTGCTTGGACCTTCTCGTAAGCGTTTTATTGGTGCTGTTCTTGATCAACCTCGCTCCAAAGCAAGGATCTGGGGTACGGCTGCGGTCTGCGCAAGGGCCGTGGAGGCTGGAGTTCATGTGCTGCGAGTGCACGATGTAGGGCCGATGAGTCAGGTGGTGACCATGGCCGCGGCGGTTGCCCGGCAAGGTTCTGCTGCCAGCGTTCGTGAATGATCTGGCTAGAACGGACCACGATGTAAGGCTTTTATGAGCACGAGCCCTGAGCTCACCCTTCTTTTTGACGGTGGCTGTCCACTCTGCGTTCGTGAGGTGACGTTTTTGCGCCGCAAGGATCGCGATCAGTCCATCCGTTTTATTGATGTCGATGCACACGACTACTCCCCGGAGCAGTGGTCCGGTATTAGTTATCGCCAGGCGATGGCGAGGATTCATGCCATCAAGGCCGACGGAACAGTGCTCACTGATGTTGCGGTGTTTCGTGAGGCTTATCGCCTAATTGGGCTCGGTTGGCTGTATGTACCAACCCGCTGGCCAGTGATTGGTCCAGTGGTTGACGTTCTTTACGGTGTATGGGCTCGGTACCGGCTGAAGATCACCAACCGTGCATCGCTTGATCAACTCTGTATGGATCGGTGCGAGCGCCCGCTCTGACTGGTGTGGTCGGGGAATTGTTAAAGCCGATGTCAGAACCTCGGCGATCAGGGTTCAGGATTCGGTTGTCGTGACTCCTTCAATTCGATCCTCTACCTCTTGGTAAAGCTCCTGCAATTGTTGGATGTTTTCATCAGAGGTTTCCCAGTATCCGCGTCCGTGCACCTCGAGCAGAGTTCCAACGATCCTGCGAAAGCTGTTGGGATTCAGATCTAGAAGACGCTTGCGCATTTCCGGATCGTTGATGAATGTTTCATTGGCTTCTTCGTAGACGAAATTGTCAACTGAACCACTTGTGGCACTCCAACCAAGAGTGAAATTGAGGCGCTTCGCAACTTCTCGAACACCCTCATAACCCGAGTCCAGCATTCCCTCATACCACTTCGGATTGAGAAGTTTGGTGCGGGAGTCGAGACGAATCGTCTCGCTTAGAGAACGGACCTGTGCATTGGCCGTGGTGGTATCGGCGATATAGCTGGTGGGTGCTTTGCCGTCTTCGCGAAGACCGGCGATCAGTTTCGTGGGATCTGAGTCGAAATAGTGACTCACATCGGTGAGGGAGATCTCAGCGGAGTCAAGATTCTGGAACGTGACATCTGCGGTTTTCATCACATTTTCGAAGACATCACGCTTTTGGTTCATTTCACCGGGATTGTCAGCATTGAAGGCAAAGGTTTTTCTGGAGAGATACATCTCCTGCAGTTCTCCTTCCTCTTCCCAGGTGCTGTTTTCCACGGCCAGATTCACGTTGGAGCTGTAGCTGCCACTGGCATTGGAGAACACCCGACAGGCAGCGTCTCGCAAACTGCTTCCCTCTTTTTCAGCCTGCTCAAGGGCATGTTTGCGAACAAAATTCTGCGCAAGGGGCTCATCGGCTTCGGCTGCCATCTTCACGGCCTGATCGATGAGTGCCATCTGGTTGATAAACAGATCGCGGAAGACTCCTGAGCAGTTCACCACCACATCAACGCGGGGGCGTCCTAGCTCCTCGAGAGAAATCAGCTCGAGCTTGTTGACCCGGCCCACGGAGTCCGGCATGGGCTTCACACCCACAAACCAGAGAATCTGAGCCAGAGATTCTCCATAGGTCTTGATGTTGTCCGTGCCCCAGAGGACGCAGGCAATGGTTTCGGGCCATGCTCCCTGCTCTTCGCGTTGGCGTTCAATCAACTTGTCCACTACGCCTTTGGCAGCTGCAACAGCGGCTTTGGTTGGAATCGCCTGAGGATCAAGGGCGTGGATATTTTTGCCACTGGGAAGCACTCCGGGGTTGCGGATCGGATCACCTCCAGGCCCTGGGAGGATGTATTCGCCGTCGAGCGCTTTCAGAAGACTCTCCATCTCCATGTCGGCGCAAACCTGCTCAAGGCAGAAACGCAAATATCCGAACAGCTTGTCGAGTTCTGTTGGATCAACCTCGCCGAATCCATTGGTTCGGCAGGCCTTCAGCCATGGGGACGACCGCTTGATGCCGAAGCGGGACAGCAAGTTGCTGAACCAGGCCCAGTTGTTGCGTAGGTTGACTCTCCCGTCACTGCCGGTGACAGACCGGACCATGGCGGAGACTGCAGCACGTGACGTCTCGGTGATGGTGCGGTTCAGTTCCACATCAGCGAGGACACCGTTGTCGTTTCCTTTGTAGACGTCTTCGATCGTTCGCTCGATGGATTCAGCTAACAGGCCGGGAAGGGAGTGAAGCCCGTCCTCATCTCTTTCAAGAGCCGCGATGCTCACCAGGGTGGCGATGGCTTCTTCGGCGGTTGGGGGCTTGCCGATGGTGTGGAGTCCGCAGGGAAGCAGGCGACTCTCGATTTCCATCAGTTGGCGATAGACAGCTCCGACAAGGGCGTCGCGGCCTTCTAGATCAAGTGTTGAGGCGTCTTCCTCAGAAAGGTCAACATCCTTGTCGAGGTTGCACTGGCGTGCTGTTTCAACAATGGTGTTGACGATCTGCACACCGCGGCCACCCTCCCGAAGTTGTTGGTAGGAGCCGACCAATTCGCCAAGTTCTTTGAGCCCCTTGTAAAGGCCTGCGTTCTCCGCGGGCGGAGTGAGATAGCTGATCGTTGATGCGTAACCACGACGCTTGGCAATGGTGGCTTCAGAGGGATTGTTGGCGGCGTAGTAGTAGAGGTTCGGCAGGGAGCCGATCAGGGAGTCGGGATAGCAGGTTTCACTCATCCCCATCTGTTTCCCGGGCATGAATTCGAGTGAGCCGTGGGTGCCGAAATGCAGCACGGCGTCAGCCTTCCAGATCTTTTCCAGATAGGTGTAATAGGCGGCAAATCCGTGATGAGGACTGGCGCTGCGTGAATAAAGCAGACGCATGGGGTCACCCTCGTAGCCAAAGGTGGGCTGTACGCCGACAAAGACGTTGCCGAAGTGCCTGCCGAACACCAGCAGGTTCTGCCCATCACTGTTCAGGTTGCCGGGAGGTTTGCCCCAGTTCTCCTCAAGCCGTTCCGAGTAGGGAGTGAGTCGCTCGTATTCCTCAACGCTCATGCGGTGGGCAATGGAAAGATCCGGTGATCCCTGCATGGCATTGGCGTCGTTGATCACCGCTTCCAGCAGTGCACGGGGAGTTGCCGGCAGATCCTTGACGTCGTATCCCTTTGCTTTCATCTCCTCCATGACGCGATGGATGGAGCCGAAGACATCGAGATAGGCAGCAGTGCCCACGTTGCCCTTGTCGGGAGGGAAGCTGAACACTGTGATTGCCAGCTTCTTGTCAATGCGGGGTTTGATGCGCAGCGACGACCACCTGATCGCTCTTTCGGCGATTGCATCAACTCGATCCTGCAGTGTGTGAGCTTTGCCGGTGGCGTCATCTCTGCCTGAGAGAACAATCGGTTCGATCGCTCCGTCCAGCTCTGGAATGGCAATCTGAAGTGCAACCTGAACGGGATGCAGACCGAGGTCGCTGTCTTCCCATTCTTGGGTCGTCTGAAAGACCAGTGGCAAAGCCACCATGTAGGGACGATTGAGTTTTTTCAGTGATTCGACGGCTTTCGGATGGTCCTGACGGGCAGGGCCACCAACTAAGGCAAAACCGGTGAGGGAAACGATGCCGTCAACGAGGGGTTGCTCTGGATTGAGAGGGTCGTAGAAAAAGGCATTGACGGGCTTCGAGAAGTCGAGGCCTCCGCAGAACACGGGAATCACCCGGGCACCACGGAACTCCAGTTCCTGGATCGTTGCGACGTAGTGGGCATCGTCTCCGGTGACGATGTGGCTGCGCTGCAGCACAAGACCGACCACAGGGCCTCTGAGGGCTTCCTCGGACAGATCGGTGCGACTGGACGTCCAGTTGAGGTACTCCTTGAGGTCCTCGAACATCGACGGTGCCAGTGGATGCCAGATGCCCAGGTCAGGAAACACTTCGGGGGCAGCTATGTCCATGAGAGGTCTTTGCTCTCCTTCTTCTGCAGGAAAGACATACTTGTCAGCCAGCATCAGCAAGAAGTTGCGCAGATTGTCTGGTGTGCCACCCAGCCAGTACTGGAAGCTGAGCATGAAGCTGCGAGCGTCCTGCGCTTTCTCAACAGGCAGATATTTCAGAACAGTGGGCAGGGTGTTCAGGAGCTTGAGCATTGCGTCCTGGAAGCCAGCACCGCCAGCCTCCTTGCGCTTTTTCATGAAGCCGGCGATGGCACTCTTGCTCTGCCCGAGCTGAGCCATCGAGAAGCTGCCGAGTTTGTTGAGACGCATCACCTCCGGCATCGAGGGGAAGACAACCGCCGCTTTGAGACGGTCACGATGCGGGGTAACGGCATCGACGACTTTCTGAGCCAGATCCTCAATGAAGATCAACGAGGCGATAAAGACATCAGCTTCAGAAACATCCTTTTTGAAGTCTTCGTAATTAACGTCATTTCGAAGTTCTTCAATCAGGTATCCACTGAGTTCGATTCCAAGGTCGCTTCCACTGGCATTCAGAGCAGTGGCTGCCTGCGTGAGTGCGTTCTGATATTGGGGCTCCAAAACCACATAAACCGCCTTCATGACGGATTGATGGTTTTGACCCTCCACAGGAGCAACTCGGCGATTTGCGGAGCGGACCTGTGTGAACATCGGCGCACGTTGAGCTGTGTAAAGAACACTACGGCCGGGAGCAGTCCTTCGCTCAGGTTTTCTTGTGGTGTTACAACTCGGTCGGCTCATAGGCTCTGACGAGACACGTCACTGGTATGAGCGCTGCTGCAAATCAGTCAATCCCTGTTTTGGTCACCGGAGCTCTGGGGCGCATGGGTGCTGAAGTGATCCGCGCCGTTCAGTCCTCAACGGATTGTCGCTTGGTAGGGGCCGTTGACAACACACCGGGAAAGGAAGGCGCTGATATCGGCGAACAGCTGGGTCTTGGAGCCATGGAGGTGGCCGTCACAGCTGACTTAGAGGGGTGTCTGTGCGCCACAAGTCAGGCGGTTCGGGATTCCGGCCCTGGCCAAGGTGCAGTGATGGTGGATTTCACCCACCCATCTGTTGTTTATGCCAACACCCGAGCAGCCATCGCTTATGGCGTGCACCCCGTCATCGGAACCACAGGTCTTTCCCCTGAGCAACTCAAGGATCTGCAGAGTTTTTCAGAAAAGGCTTCCGTCGGCGGCGCTGTGATTCCCAACTTTTCGGTGGGCATGGTGCTGCTCCAGCAGGCTGCGGCAGCGGCGGCACGCTTTTACGACCATGTCGAGCTCACTGAGTTGCATCACAACCGCAAGGCTGATGCTCCCAGTGGAACTTGCATCAAGACAGCTGAGCTGATGGAGGAGCTGGGTAAAACATTCAATGCCGCTGAGGTTGACGAGCATGAATCTCTCGAGGGCAGTCGCGGCGGTGAACGCCCCAGCGGGCTGCGTCTCCATTCCCTTCGCCTGCCAGGACTGGTGGCGCACCAGGAAGTGATGTTCGGTGCACCGGGTGAGACCTATACGCTTCGCCACGACACAATTGATCGCTCCGCTTACATGCCTGGTGTTTTGCTGTGCATACGCAAGGTGCGCCAGCTTTCAGGTCTTGTTTACGGCCTGGAGAGGCTGATCTGAGTTATTCATGCTGATTCCACTCCGTTCCGGTGAACTGCAGACGTTGATCCCGGCTGTGGCGACCGGTACCCAGTTCCGATTTGCATTGGGTGATCCACGCAAAATCTTGCAGCGTTTGTTGATCTCAGTGATTGGAGGAGTGATCACGCTGTTGATCAGTCAGAGCCTTTCCTTCAACCGCTGGGGCTCTGTCTGGCTTGTCACCGGCTTCGTTCTGATCCTCTACATCCTGTGGGGGCCGATTCTTGAGGCGGGACGTCGCAACGCCACCTTGCGGCGATACCCATCAGCAGCATTGTTTGAGGGCGAGGTGATCGAGGCCTATACCAAGGAGCGTGTAGAGAATCAGCGCGAACAGGCAGACGCGAACGGAAGACTTGAACTGGTCGAAAACCGCAGAACCTGGATGATCCTGGAGCTAGCTGATGAGGACGGCTACTTAGGGAGGGTCACTTTCCCCATGACCAAGGCCCATTCCATGATTCGTGCAGGCGTGCTGGTTCGCTGCATCGTCCTCAGTGAGCGCAAGGACTTTTCCAATGTTGGGGCTCTCACCGATGCGTGGCTGCCGCAACTCAAGCTCTGGGTTGGTGAGTATCCCTTTTTGCTCAGGCCAGCCTTTGAAGACCTTTGCAGGATGCGGTTGCGTAAAACTTCTTAATAATGCGTTACACTGTGTAAAGAAGTCAGGTTGATCATGTCTCAGGTTCCTTCCAACGCTCCCACGATTCGCGGCGCCACTGTGACCACAGAGGATGGTGGCCGTCTGAATGCTTTCGCGACAGAGCCCCGCATGGAAGTGGTGGACACCGAGAGCGGCTGGGGCTTCCATGAGCGTGCAGAGATGCTGAATGGCCGCATGGCCATGCTTGGTTTTGTTGCACTGCTGGCCACGGAATTCGCTCTGGGTGGCGAAGCTTTCACTCGTGGTCTTCTCGGCATTGGCTGATTGTTTGATGTGCTGACAGCTGATCCTCAATTTCGAGACTCCGCTGTCAAAGCAGTCCACCACCGGTTCCGCATTGTCGGCGCTGGTCCTACAGGAGCCCTGTTAGCGCTTGGATTGGCGCAACAGGGCTTTTCTGTTGTTCTTCACGATCGCTTGAGTGCCGAGTTGCTGCTGAACCGCAGCCGCGCCTATGCAATCACTCACTCGTCCAGGCGTCTTCTGCTGGATCTCGATCTTTGGCCTGCCTTGCTGGATCAGATGGAGCCCTTTCGCGCTCTCCGGCTTGATGACTGCTCTGCCCACTGCACAACCTGGTTC
This sequence comes from Synechococcus sp. AG-679-A04, assembly GCA_003210775.1. Taxonomy (GTDB): domain Bacteria; phylum Cyanobacteriota; class Cyanobacteriia; order PCC-6307; family Cyanobiaceae; genus Synechococcus_C. The sequence goes on along the minus strand of QCUI01000003.1, from coordinate 41,437 downwards.
CAACTTCGCGATCTGCGACCTGCTAATCGAACTTCCGAGGCGATCGGTTGGATTCTTGACCATCGACCATTGATGCGTCTTTTGCTGGAGCGTCTTCAGGCCTCAGATCTGGTTGAGCTGCAACTTGATGACGCCTTGCCAGCGGAGGATGTTCTCGCCAACGCTGGATCTCGCGAGTGGATCGTGGCTGCGGATGGTCCTCGTTCCACGTTGCGTCGCTGTGCTGAGGTGCCCTTCTGGACCCACGCTTACCAACAGGGTTGCCTGACTGTGAAGCTTCGCTTGACCGGAGCTGATCAACACTGCGCTTACGAACTGTTCCGGCCGGAAGGTCCGATGGCCGTCCTGCCGCTTGGAGAGGACCGCTATCAGGTGGTCTGGAGTGCCCCGCTGCAGCGATGTCGAGATCGAGCTGCGTCTTCTACCTCCGAGTTGTTGTCGGCACTAGACGCAATCCTTCCTGATGGGGTGAACGCGGTTCAACTGCTCGATGATCCAGGAGCTTTTCCGTTGGAATTAAGCCTGGCTCCACGTCTTCACCGAGGAGCCTTGCTTCTCGTGGGAGAGGCCGGTCATCGCTGCCATCCTGTGGGTGGACAGGGCTTGAATCTTTGCTGGCGCGATGTGAGTGATCTCTTGAATCTGACCCAGGCAATGGGTCATGGAGAGATAGCTTTTACATCGCTTGCTCGACGTTATTCGCGTTGTCGACGCTTCGATCTGGCGGGTGTCTTGCTGTCAACGGATCTCCTGATTCGTTTCTTCTCGAATCACAACCCGCTGCTGATGCCTTTCAGGCGCCTTGCACTTTTCTTGCTGAAGCGCATCAGCTGGATTCGACGCTTCAGTCTGTCGGCGATGACCGACGGCCCGGGCACCTTGCTAAGACCGCTGCCAAAGTAAGCGTCTCGCTCGGCAGTTGATGGTCATCAGCAGTGATCCACAACCGGTGGCCTCCCGCGCGTTAATCGCGTTTCTGCAGCAGAGGCTTGGATTGAGCGAGAACGCCATCAATCTCGGCATTCGTCAGGCCCATCTGGAGCAGGCTCCCCTTCCGGTTGTTCTCTGGAGCTTTGGACTGCTGAACCTCACGCAGTATCAGGAGGTTTTGGATTGGCAACAGCAGCAGGATTAAACAAGCTTGCTGCTGACTTTCAAGGATCTGCGATCCAATCAGTCGTAGGTGATGAGTGATGCAATTGGCAGTCCCTCCGGCAATCGGCTTCGTCCTGCCAGATCTGCCAGCTCAATGACAAACCCGCAGCCCACGAGATTTCCTCCAGCCTTTTGGATCAGTTCAACACTGGCGGCTGCCGTTCCGCCTGTGGCAAGCAGATCGTCCACCAGCAGGACTCGGGCTCCATCCGACAGAGCATCGGTCTGGATTTCAAGACGATCGCTGCCGTATTCAAGGGTGTAATCAACACCAGTGACATCGCCGGGAAGTTTTCCGGGTTTTCTCACCGGCACAAATCCAATCCCTTTCTGGGTTGCCAGAGGAGTGCCCACAATGAAGCCCCTGGACTCAATTCCCACGATCAGGTCGGGTTTGAGCCGGTCGCAAACCTCGCCAAGCTGCTGCATGACTTCGCGCCATCCAAGGGGATCGCGCAGCATCGGTGAGATATCGCGGAACAAGATTCCTGGTTTTGGGAAGTCCGGCACATCGCGAATGAACTGACGAAGATCCACAGGGTGGTGACGCAAAGGCCTCAACCCTGGCATCATCGCAGCCATGACCGATGTCACTGCTCAGGCGGCTCCCGATCCGTCGATTCCTGAAGCGGTTCTTGGCCGCCGTGCTCTCGAGCGCCTTGATCTGCTTCTGCTCACTGTTGAATCTCTTGATCTGAACGGAGGGGAGGCCATGCTCTGGGCGACCCGACAGCTCGGTTTTGAAACGATCTTTCCCAATCGTGTTGAGCTCTGGAAACGTCGCTGTCACAACCCGCTCAGGCGTTCCACACGACGGGGGCAACTCAGTGCCGTGGAGACAGAGGCCTTGATCAGGATCCTCTGCGTGATGGCCGACCGGCTCTATCCAATGCTTCACCAGTTGCTGTCCAGCCAAGAGCCTCAGGAGCTCACTCGGCAGCGCTGGGAGCTTGTTCATCAGCGTTTGCGTGATCTGATTGAAGAGCGCATGAACCTCCGGCGTGGGGCCATTCAACGCTTTCTCGGCAGTGAACCGGAAGGCCCGCTGCAGCGACAGCTGGTGTTGACACTGGCACTGGCTGCTGGAGCCGGCGGGGTCGATCGTCTCCGCGCCAGTCTTCTTGATCCGACTCCCTGAATGGTGATGCTTAAACAGTCCTACCGCTACGACCAAACCACCGCTCGACTGGAAGTTGAAGGCTTGCCTGACTTCTCTGCAGGTCATGCCGAGCAGTCCATCGGAATTCTTTCCAGCTGGCGTTTGAAAATTGTCGGTGCCTCCGAGCTCGAGGGCAAACGCGAACACCTGGAAGCATTGATGCAGGTGGTCATTCCCTATGTGCGTCTGCGTCTTTCAGGTGTGGTTCGTTCCTTGGGAGAGCTGAACGATCCAGTGAGGCTGGTCCCCGATGAGTCTCAGCATCGTCTTGATCTCACCAGTGGCCAGAAGGACATTCCGCCTTTGTCGATCCGCCTCGATGATGCGCAGCTGGCTGATCTCGTTCGTTGTCTTGATGCCTTGCGAAGCGACAGCCGTGTCTGTCTCGCCTGGCCATCGATTCAGCATGAACCCCTTCCACGTCGGGATCTTGTTGAGCGGATCCCCTTGATGCAGAGGCTGACAGCTCCGCTGCTTGGAGGTGCCACGGTGGTGGCCTTAACCACCTTGGGTCTTCTGTTGCCATTGCCTGAGGTGCAATCTCCTACGCCTGCGCAGGCCCCCGAGGCCAAGACAGAAACTCCAATCAGCGATCCTGCACAACCTGATCCAGAGCGTTGACCTCTGAGCCAGGCAGCTCAGAATGGTGCGATTGCCTCTGATTTCGAATGGCAGGGAGTCCGTCCAACCTCAAGAGTTCTGTTGTTTGGATCGCTGAGTTCTTGCAGTCAGCGTCTCTCTGCTTTTTGATCACCTTTGAATCCCGCTGGCGGATCACTGGCTTCGGTCAGGAGTTCGCGCATCCGACGGTGTCATGAATTCCCCCAATCTGAGACCTCTAAGTGCTGTGCCTAAGACTCGGAGAGTGTTCAGTAAGCGTCAGCGGTCCAGGGCTGTTTCAGTCGGCCGTCAGATGCTGGAGGGTGTTCTGCTGCTGGCCCTTGGCTCAGGGTTGCTTGCATTGCTGAGCTGGTTGCCTCAGAAGGTCGACGCCATGGTCGTGGTCAGTGAAGCCATTGCTGATCTGATCCGAGGCCTGGGACAGCTGCTGGAAGCGTTGCTCGGTCTGGCTGCGGTCATCCTGATCGCAATGCTTCTGCTGGCAGGCCTTTTGGCCCTGGTGTCTGGAGTGTTCCGTCTGGTCAAATCCTTCATACGGTTTTTCAGCTCTGAGCGGCCCAAGCCGAGTCAAACGATCCATCGTCGTTACAAAACCCGCCGTTGAGCTCAGGGGCGAGGTGCGAGAGAACGCTGCACCGTCCAGAGTTCCTCAAGCGTCAGTCCACCATCGGCGTCCAGATCGAAGCTCACAAAATTCCGGCTCAACCAGGGCAGTGATTGGCATTCATTCCTGTCGATCCGACCATCCCCATTGCGATCGGCCTGATGGAAGCGTTTCTGCAGCCGCTGACCACTCGGGTGAGGGCTTAAGGGTCTGAGATCCTTCAGTAGCAGATAGCCACGCGAGTCAGGTCGTTGCAGGCGCCTCTCGAAATAGGGCCGACCCCGAACTTCTACAGATTCCAGACGACCGTCACGGTTCACATCCATTCGGATGAATAGTGCCTCCATGCGTCGTCCGTAGATCTGCACGTGCTGTGGGTTCGCCAGAACAGAGGAACACGGGACCAGGCTCTGTATCCCAAGCAGCACGAAGGCCATCAACACTGGTTGTGTCAAGCGCTTCGCCATGCATTGAGCATATGGAGATTCGGCGACATGGACATGTCTGAGTCGTGACAATGATCCGTTCAGCTGTGACAAGGTCCGTTTCAGCGCGACAGGACGCAACGGCATCCATACCATCAGTGCAACTTGAAGCAGCGCCAGACCCCATGCCTCGCACTTCGATGATCTGGGTGGTCGATGATGACCCTGATTTGCGTCAGATGGTTGGCACCTATCTACTGGATCAGGGGTATGACGTGCGCAGCCTCAGCGATGTGAAACAGCTTGAGGCTCGCCTGGAATTTCAGCGACCTGATCTGATCGTGCTCGACCTGATGATGCCCGGTGATAACGGACTGACAGCACTCCGTCGTCTCAGGGATGCAGGCGATGACCTGCCGGTGGTGATGCTGACGGCCCGTGGAGAAGGCGTTGATCGCATCATCGGTCTGGAGCAGGGTGCTGATGATTATCTGGCCAAGCCTTTTCTGCCCCGTGAGCTTTCAGCGCGAATTGAAGCGGTGTTGAGGCGGCGCAGTGCACTGCCTGCAGGCACCCCTCTGGCTGAAGGTGGTGATGTGGTGTTTGGCGACAACGTGCTGGATTTAGCCGCTCGCACGCTCACCCGTGAGGGCAAGTCTGTTGTGATCACGAGTGGCGAGTTCAGCCTGCTGGCGTCATTTGTTCAGCATCCGCATCGCCCTTTGTCGCGCGAGCGGTTGATTGAGCTAGCCCGTGGGCCTGGCTGTGACACAGACAGCCGCAGCATGGATGTTCAGGTCTCAAGAGTGCGCAAGCTGGTGGAGCCAGATCCAACCCGCCCGCGTTATCTGCAGACCGTCTGGGGTTATGGCTATGTGTTCGTACCTGATGGCCAGCCACGATCCCGCTGATCTCTCCCTCACGACTGTTGTCGATTCCTTCCCGTCCTTGGCAGAAGCGTCTCACTGCTTTGCTGGGCTGGGGAGGTCTGGCCCTCGGTAGCTCGGCATTTTGCCTGGTGGTTTTCCAGGCTCTCTTCGGTCGACAACTGGAGCAGTTGCAGACCATTCAGCTCGGGAGAGATCTTGCCCTAAACGTGCGCCTCACGGAGCTGGCACTTGAGCGTTATCCCCCTCATCTGGTTGCGGAACTGAGCGGCCTTGATCTTGAGGTCACGGTGCGTCCCAAGCCCGCACCTCTGCCACCGTCAGCAGCGTTCAAACGACAGGCAGAGGCGTTGCAGCTTCAGCTTTGTCAACGTCTCTCCCACTGTCCAATGGTGTTGCCCGACCGGGCTGCCCGCGGTGAACGCAGTGTGTGGATCGAACTGATTTCCCCTCTGGAACCCATCTGGCTGCGTGTGGATGTGCCCTCGATGATGCGTTGGCCACCAGAACCCACGCTGCTTGGACTTGCGTTGGTGGGCGCTGGCATCATCTGCGGCGGACTGTTTCTGCTGGTGGAGGTGGAAGCACCTTTGCGAGGGCTTGAGAAAGCCCTCTCCCGCGTGGGTGATGGTGAGGATCCTGATGCCGTCACTGCTCGCGGAGCTCCTGAGGTCCAGCGCCTCACCCAGCGTTTCAACGCCATGGTGCAGAGGCTGGCTGCCAATCGTCGAGAACGCGCGACGATGCTTGCCGGCATTGCCCATGATCTGAGAGCTCCGATCACCCGTCTTCAGTTCCGTCTGTCCATGCCGCAGCTCTCAGCAGATGAGCGGGAGCGTTGTGCTGGTGACCTTCAGTCGCTTGAGAGAATTACTGGGCAGTTTTTGCTGTTTGCCGGCGGTGGTGACAGTGAAACCTCGGTGCAAGTCCCCTTGGATCAATTACTGGCAGAGGTGGCCAGCAGTCATCCGGCTGATCAATTGCGTCTCGACTTAGTTCCGGTTTCTGTTTCGGTTAAACCTGTTGCCCTCGGTCGCGCAATCGCCAACCTGATTGACAACGCTTTCTCCTACGGAGTTGCTCCGGTCATTCTCCGTCTGCATCTCGAAAATGACCGCTGCTGCATCGAGGTCTGGGATCAAGGCAAGGGGATGCCTGCTCGGCAATGGGAAGAGGCTTTGCAACCCTTTCATCGCCTTGATTCATCTCGCGGTCAGCAGGGCCATTGCGGTCTAGGGCTGGCCATTGTGTCTCACGTCGCCCGATTACATGGCGGCAGGCTTGAATGCATCCATCGCGACGAGATCGATTCAGGGTTTGATCCAGGGACTGACCCAGGCAGGTTTGCGATCCGCTTCAGCTTGCCGCTGCACGATGGCCAGCCCGCCGTGCTGACGAGCTGAAATCTGAGGAAACCTGGAGCAGATGTTGAGCTCGTGATCTCCGCTGCTTCCAATGGGAACAGATCTGTTCTGAAAATGGGCAAAATGGGCAACAAGGGCAAGGCAAAAAAGCACGATCAAACTAAGGACAAACCCCGTTCAGGCCGCGTACCTGATAGTGCTCTGGAAAGCCTTGAGACCAGTGCTCAGGACATTGACATTCCATCTGAGCAGTTCGGGGATCTCATTGAAGATCATCAGACCAAGATTGTGAGGCTGAACAAGAAGCTTTATGAGGCTGAATTGATCCGCCTCCAGGCTGATCTTGTCAGGATGCAGTACTGGATTCGTGAAACCGGTTATCGGATGATCGTTCTCTTTGAAGGGCGTGATGCTGCAGGGAAAGGGGGCACGATCAAACGATTGACCGAACCCCTGAACCCAAGAGGTTGCAGGGTTGTGGCACTGGGAACGCCAACTGAACGCCAAAAAAGCCAGTGGTATTTCCAGCGCTATGTCGAACATTTTCCCGCTGCTGGTGAGATTGTTGTGTTCGATCGAAGCTGGTACAACCGAGCGGGTGTTGAGCGGGTGATGGGGTTCTGCAGCCCTGAACAAGTTGAACAGTTTCTTGATGATGCTCCTCAATTTGAACGGATGCTGGTGCGCAGTGGAGTTCTTGTTCTCAAATATTGGTTTTCTGTCAGCGACACTGAGCAGGAGGCACGTTTTCAGTCGCGTATCGATGACCCCACACGCCGTTGGAAGCTGAGTCCGATGGATCTTGAGGCGCGCAATCGTTGGGTTGATTTTTCTAGGGCGAAGGATGAAATGTTCACGCGAACCAATATCCCTGAGGCTCCCTGGTTCACTGTTGAAGCGGATGACAAGAGGAGAGCAAGACTGAATTGTCTTCGCCACATACTCAGCAAGGCGCCCTGGGAAGATATGACACCTCCAGGGATCAATCTTCCTCCAAGGCCTAAACAAGGTGATTACACACGTCCTCCCATCAACGAACAATTTTTTGTTCCCAATTGCTATCCCTATGCATAGGGATAGTATTCAAGTTGAATCAAGTTTGTGATTGCAACTGATGCTGTTGAGATATCAGTGTCCGTATCATTAGACTATCACCTAATAATTATCGCCACTCTCCTCCCCTTCTTCGAAGCTTCGTCAATGACGAGTGCTATTAATCCCGAATTTAATGACGGCATTCGCAAGTCTGCTTGCAAGGGATCAGTCAATTGAGGTCAAGATTAGTTGTAAAATTCATGCTTAGTTCTATTTGTAATTGTGCTCTGTCTGAGATCAGCTTTGATCTGTTCAGAGTGTTTTAAGGAAGCTCCTGGTGTGTCTATTTGTCCCACGAGCCAGAACCGATACCACTAGAATTGTTGAAATTGTTCTGATCAATGTCTGATTCGACGGTAAGCTACTTCACCATACGATGTATCGAATTAATGGATTCAATATCGGATGGATATGAAAAAGATAGCCTTGAAAGATTCCTGAATCAATATGTCAGTCGAGGGGTTAAAGGTCCTGTCCAATATTTTTGTAAAACAGAGGCTGAAGTTTATGCGAAAATCAGAGTTGTTATGGAATTCATGCAACAAGACTTAGATTCAGTCAATGAAATCTTTGAGATGATCCAAACCATCAAGTTCGATCAGTGGTGTTTGGGAAAGGATTCAGGCACTGATTCGCCCAGGTTGGTGAGTCAAATTAATTCCACTGAACATCAAGGAGCGTAGTTGTTGTAAGAGCTTAAGTATTGACCAATTGTTTGCTGGTCAATCGTCCGATCATCATAAAATCGCATGCTGTAGATTGCCATGATTTCATGAATTCATAAGACCTCTTGTTGAGTGCTATGGATTGATTAGGCAATTGATTGTTGATTCGAATGATTTAGTCGGTCTAGAAAGTTTATGAGCTGAGATCGTAAATATTAACGGCAAATACTATTCTTTAAACAATTCGTCTTCACCGTAAAATAACCACGGCTGACCCTCGTCCAGGCTGTTGCGCTTCAGCCAGGCTGTAAAGGTTTCTACGTCCTCTTGTTGAGACGGTGAATCGTTTGATTTTTCTTTCATAGAGAACAATCTGGTCAGAAGTTTTGATTGGCATGTTCGATTTCATTCACCGAGCCGTGCCTGTTTAGCCATCTTCAGGTTCCTGACGTAAATTAATCGCTGTGCAAACTTGGCAATCAGTTCAAGCCAGGTCTGATCTCATCTACTGCCTTCAGTCGCTGCTACTCACTAACCAAGCAGGATGGCAAGGATTTGGGACAGTCCGTCTTGTTCTGTTGATATGAACTCTGCCACTTGAGGATTCGCTGAAGTCTGATCGTTCGTCTCGCTTCGTACTTGTTGATCCTCTTTTCACCCGTGAATTAAACCGGGGATATCGATTCTTTTCCATGTTCCGGCCGTGACATGTCATTCGTCAGCACTTGACATCTTGCCTGTTGCCGTAATGATGATGAATATTTCTTCTAAGTAATGTTCATCACTGTTTTCGGTCAGAAAGGAGGTGTTGCAAAAACATGTACGAGCGTACACTTGGCAGCGATTTGGGCGCATCAACATAAAAAAGTTGCATTGATTGATGCCGATAGAAATCGCTCCGCAACAGCCTATGGTTCACGCGAATTGCTTCCTTATCCAGTCATTCCCATTGAAGCAGCAGCCAAAGCTGCCAGAGGAGCTGATATTGTTGTGACTGATGGTCAAGCAAGCAGCAACGAAGAAGAACTTAAAAATCTCGTTGAAGGTTCTGACATCATTGTTCTCCCTACGACACCTCAGAGTCGCTCTTTAGAGTTGACAATTGAAATGTCGTCATTGTTGAATAATTATCGAATTCCTTATGCTGCTTTATTGGTCAAGGTTGATTCACGCAAAAAATCTTCTGCGGAATCAGCTGTTGAAATCCTTGAAGGCTTTGATATTCATGTTTTAAACTCTCAAATTCCTCTTTTAAGTGCTTTTGAGAGTGCTGAAACAAATGGTGTCACGGTGGATCAGTCTGTTGACAAAAGAGGTAGAGCACATTCAAGACGCATGATGGGCTGGTACTCCTATGACAAAGCTTGCAGTGAGATCGAAGAGCTCTATCAGGCTCATCAAGAAGCCACAAGGTCTGTCACTCCAATTGGCTGGGATTTCACAGCCCTAGAAAACAGAGCCGCATAATCTGCAATATTTCAGTCGAAGCTCATTAGTATTAGATATTCAGCTAGACAATTCAATATATCTTTAATTGATTTGTTGTTGTTTTGGTGAATGATATAAATACCATTGCCTTCCATTTATTTGTTCCATAAGATTATCGCTCAGACTCCTTCGCTAGTATTTTTACTTTTTGTCGATTTTATCTCTCAAAGATAAGCAATAATATTGATGGTGAGTGTAGAATCACCATCAGTCTTTTTATTGAAGAGACATCAAGAAGTGAAAATCAAATTGTACGATTGGTAGAATCCAAAAGCCACAACCCAAGCAACGATCATTGATACAGCAACGGAAAAGAGTGTAAATCTGGCCGACTTCGTTTCACCCCAGATCGTAGCTACCGTCGTTAAGCATGGCACATAGAGAAGACTGAATAGGCAGTAACTGAATCCCTGTTGGAAGTTAATCGCACCTCCCAATGTTGTCTTGAGTGCATCGCTGCCTTCACCCAATCCATACATTGTCGCAACAGCCGCCAACTGAACCTCTTTAGCCACGAAGCCGATTATGAGTGAAACAGTTAGTAGGGGGTTAACACCTAAAGGAGCCATCAACGGTTGGAAGAAGGTTCCGATTTGGCCTGCATAAGTGTTCAATCCTTCTGATCCACCTGGGTAATTAGTAAGGAACCAAGTAATCGTTGTACCGATAATCATGAAGATAGACAGCTTCTGAACAAACGTCCTCATCTCGCTCCATACATTTAATGCAACTTGCTTGAAAGTTGGAGTTCTATATGGAGGAAGTTCAATGACGAACGGATCTTTTGATTTAAATTGCCCACTAGCATTGAAAATTGCTGCCATCACAAAAGCAACAACAAAGCTGATGATGTAAAGAAGCCACAGTGCGACAGCGCCTAAGTAACTAGGCAAGATAATCCCAAGAAAAAATACGAATACCTGTAATCTTGCAGAACATAATGCGAAGGGGATAACAAGTATTGAAAGCAATCTCTGACTACGTGAACGAATTGTTCGTGTTCCCATAATTGCAGGAACATTGCATCCAAAACCGAACAGCTGCATCACGAATCCACGCCCATCAAGACCAGCCTTGCGCATAATGTTATCCATCAGATATGCAGCTCTCGAGAGATAACCACTGTCTTCAAGAGCCGTCATCACTACAAAGAAGAAGGCAACAAGTGGCACAAACCCAAGCAACGATGCAAATCCCGTATAGGGACCATTAATTACGAAATCTTTGACGATGTCTGGTAGGAAGCTCAATCCTGGCTCTAAGACGGTTGCTTGCAACCAATCAGTGAAATCACCGACGGGATCCTGAGCCGGCATGCCCACATTCCATATAAATAGGAATAGGGCCAACATGGTCAAGAAAAAGATTGGCAAACCGAAGATTGGATGCAATAGAACTGCGTCCATTCGGTTAGTAAATGTCACCAGATTTTCTGGCGGCATTTCTATCCCTTGATCTAGAGATTCCTGGATTTCTTCGTCTGTAATTTTATTCTCTCTGCAAAAACTTACTAACTCCGAAACTTTATAAGAATCAGTGATGTCATTGACTGTTTTCCAGATTCCATCGATTGCCAGACTGCAGCCAGCACCGTATTTTGCACTGATTGTAAAAACGGGCATCTCAAGAAACTGAGACAATTTCTGAGTATTGATTTTTACACCAAATCTTTTTACTTCATCAGCCATGTTTAAGGCTACTAGACTTGGTATGCCAAGCTTTTTTAATTGCAGTGGCAATAATATTTGCCTGTCAATTTGAGAAGCATTAACGACACAAACAATTAAATCAAAGCTATAGTTTTCCAGAAAATCCTGAACAACCTTTTCATCTTCTGTGAAACCGTCTAAATCGTAGATTCCTGGTAGATCCACAAATTCGATGGTTTTACCATCACGTTCAACCTTTGCCTGCATGAAATCAACTGTCAAGCCAGGCCAATTAGCAACTCCTGCAGTGGCATTGGTGACACGATTGAAAAATGTTGATTTGCCTGTGTTTGGCTGGCCTATGAAAACGATCCTAGGTAATTCGTTTTTTGACTGCGTTGTTTTGCCGGCTTCTGCAGTGATCATTGTTAAGTTCCAGGACTGGTTGGTTTGAAATGAAAGGAATGGTCAGATTTTCTTGAGATCTGAGACATCTTTGATCTCAACCAGAGCTGCCTCTGATTTTCTTATTGCAATCTCAGTTGTGCTTCCAACTCTCACTTCATAAGGGTCTCCACCAGGAGCTTTGCGCATGACTTGAACAGTTCTGCCTTTTCTGATGCCCATTGCTTCTAAACGGTCCTTAAAGGAATTGCTCAGGTCGCTTCCATCACTGCTTACACCAACAACTGTTGCTGAATGATGAACTGCTAAATCACTTAGGTTCATTTGTGTAGCTTTTCCAATGCATCTCTATAGATAAGCCTAGAGCTCGACCATTCGTCTGGCAATTAAAGAAGACTTAAAAGTGCAATCTATGTACAATTTTTTACAACCTGACTTGTTCCTGTTTCTTCAAATATTGAGCATATCTTTATGTGGCACAAGCGAATTGGTGCTTTTGTGATATTTGATACCTAGTAGTTGATGTTGCTTGTCGGCCACTGAAACGCTGCTAGTTTGAAAAAAGTTTGTATGTAATCATGCTTATTATTGAAATTGAATTGCTCATTGCGCTTGTACTGGTTTTAATAGCGATTACTCGGCGTACTGCAATTACCCAATGGCTTGCTAACAGGCGGTATCAAATTGGTCTTAAGAGGGCTCGGAGATTATTTCAAGTATTAGATCAAGGAGATGGGCAAGATGCGATTACTCATCATTTACTAGAAGAAGGTCATTTTTTACGTTCCAAGCGTAGAGTTGGAGATTTCTATTGTATTCCGGGTGAGGATATTGATGGAGAAAAGCAAGATATTATGCTTCGAATGTCACACAAGAATGAGCCACGTTGGATTGCGCTTCGAAGGCTTTACCTGAGCTCTATACAAGATGGCTACTTTGCAAAAGCTGTCATTGATATCCCGCCTCTATGGGATCGTGAGTTTGACGTAGTTTACGAACATTGGAAAGATAATTTTTCCGGTACTATCCACAAAGATGATCAGGAAGAAGCCTGGGTTGTTGTTTGATTGCAGGTTTTATTTGTTTCGCGAATTCTTTGTTGTTGTCCTTATTAAATTTGCAAGAGCTTTGGCGAGTGCCTGGAGCAGTCTTCCAATGCTCTTGAATAAACGTTTTAAGCCAAGATTTGGCATTTTACCGCATTTGCTGCAGTGAGGCATTTGATTATTGCAGACATTGCAAATCTAGGCCAGCGAGAGTCTCAGCTACTTCATTCTTTTGATTTCTTTCCTTTCTTCGATGGCTTTATGTTGTGATTGAAAGCCATTTGCTTCAATCTTTTTGTGATGTGGCTTTGAGTGAATCATGCATCCCCTGGGCTTACTGCTTTTTAAGTAATGATGATGTTCATTTGTTTTGGTTTCTGTCCTTGTTTTTGATGACAGTGATTTCTGCTTTGCCTTTTGCACCAAACTTGATCTCTTCCCGAGTGGTTGTTAGCGTGTCAGTAGCGTTCTTCTAACAGCTTCAGATGAGAAAAGAGTACCAACATCTCGCAAAAAAAATGTCTCACGGTGAGCAAATGGCTTTTGAGAATGAGTTTGAGCTTCGCTGCAGGCAGCCTTCCTTGGGCGTTGTCTATGCTCTTTTGTTGGGATGGTTTGGTTATCACCGATTTTGGCTTGCTGACCGAAACGGTGGGATTGTATTTCTTGTATTCTCATGGACCTTGTTGCCGGCTTTGTTTTCCATCTTTGATGCACTTTGCATGCGAGAATTATGCACTGGATACAACAACAAACTTGCCAAGCAGCTTTATGATGACATCAAAACAATTAGTCCTTATTGAAAGAGCAGAGTTCTTACAATCGACTTTCTAGCGAATCTCGTGATTGTTTGACTTTATTTGATCATATTTGTTGGCCATTTGATACCCTTGCTTTGATCGGTTATTGCTTTCGAATTAATTAACCTTATAGTTTGCATTCCTCTTATTTGGTGTGAGGAACTCAATGAAATTATTCAAGCAACTGCTGGTTGCTCCTGCTGCTCTGGGCCTTCTAGCTCCGATGGTTGCAGGTGCTACTGAAGTCAATGTTGCCGGTGTTTCCGACTACGCCTCCGTGTCCCAGGACGTGGTTGCGGCTGAGCAAGTCACCAGCATCAGTCAGTTCTCCGACGTTTACCCGACCGACTGGGCTTATCAGGCACTCAGCAACCTGATCGAGCGCTACGGCTGTGTTGCTGGTTATCCCAACGGCACCTATCGCGGCAACCGTGCGATGACCCGCTTTGAAGCGGCGGCACTGTTGAACGCCTGTCTCGACCGCGTCACCGAAGTGACCGACGAGCTCAAGCGCCTGATGAAGGAGTTCGAAAAGGAACTCGCCATCGTTAAGGGCCGCGTTGACGGTCTGGAAGCTCGTGTTGGCGAACTGGAAGCAACCCAGTTCTCCACTACCACAACCCTTGAAGGTCAGGCGAGTTTCGTTCTTGGTGCTAACACTTTTGGTGGAGACCTGAATGAATACGATCTGAAAGGCCTTAACGACGTATACGGCTTAGGTCTGACTGCAACTCAGATTAATGAGTTCGCTAAAAAACCCGACGACAGTATTTTTGAGAATACACCGTTAAGCGATGCTTCTATCGCTAGTCTATTTGTTAGTGGTGATAATGCTCAAGACTATGAGAATAGAGAGTATGGTGCCACAACTTTTAACTATGACACGCAGATCATTTTAAATACCAGTTTTACTGGTAAGGATCTGTTGACGACCACTCTCCGAGCTGGCAATTTCGGTAGTACAGCATTCTTTGGCGCTCCTTCTTCTCTCTCGACTCTCGAGGTCGCCTCAGATTCCTTGGATGGCACCGGCAGCAGTGATTCGATTTATATCGATAAGATCTTCTATACAGCTCCGATTGGAAGCAGTTTCAACATTGTTGTCGGTGCCAACGTTGGCCAGGACGACATGATGCCAATGTGGCCATCTGTTTATCCCTCCGGAGATGGCAACACTGTTCTTGATGTGTTGACACTCAACGGTGCGCCTGGTGCTTACAACAAAACCCAAGGTCCTGGTGCTGCACTCAACTACGAAAATAATGGATTCGTTGCTGGCTTACAGTACGTTTCTGGGAATGGCATGAATGGCAATCCAACCAAGGGTGGAATCGCTACGGATGCCTCCGCTGGTGTAGGTACATTCCAGGTTGGCTATCAAGCAGAGCAGTGGGGTATTGCTGGTGTTTATTCCTACTTGCAGGATGCCGAGTTGGTTCCTTACTCGACTGCTTTTACTCAGCTTAGTTATCTTGTCAGCGACTCATTGAGCGATAGTTCACTCAATGCATTCGCTCTTTCGGGTTACTGGCAACCCGAAGAGACAGGTTGGATTCCTGCTATTAGCGCAGGCTGGGGTATCAACACTCTGAATGATACTGACGGTTCTCCCGACGGCATTGTTTCAACGTCTCAGTCATGGCAAGTTGCCCTTCACTGGGATGATGCTTTCCTGCAAGGCAATACCATTGGCGTAGCAGTTGGTCAGCCGACTTTCGCTACCTCATTGAAGGGGGGAGAAACTCCCCAGGATGGAAACTATGTTATGGAGGCTTATTACGGCTTCCAAGTTACAGATAACATTACTGTCACTCCATCTGTATTTTATCTGAGTCGTCCTCTGGGTCAGTTGACCTACCTTGGTAAGCAAGGTTCTGACGGATCATTCAATCAGTTTGGTGCAGTCCTTCGAACCACTTTCATATTCTGATTCAACCAATGCCGTAGGACTTTCCCTTCACGGCATTGGCCTTACACGACTGAAGCCGGCCTTTTTCTTAGGTCGGCTTTTTTGTGATTTCCTCTTTTTTCCTACAGGTGACATCCTGGTGTTGATCTATCCATTCCCCCATGAGTGATCCGACCAGCCAGACGCATCCTTTGTATGCGACCGACCGTGATCAAGTGGATTCTTTGCTAGGTCATCCGGGAGATCCGGGGCCCGAGCAACTCACTGTGGCGGCAAGGCTTGTGATGCGATATGGCGATTTTCCAGGTGCCGATGACCTCAAGCAGGACATTCAGAAGGTTGTGACCGGGTGGGGGTTGGACTCCTCAAGCTTGAATGCCCGTTGTCGTGAAATCTGGGCCAGTGGTTGGAAGCCTGGACAGCAACTCGATAACGATCTTGGTTCCGGCGCTGATGTCGCCGACCAAGAGGGATAAGTGCAATGGAAGGGGGATCCCCGGGGTGAACCGGGGCGGACCATTGCATGAACTCAATGAAGTGTTCAGGCAGGAGTCGGAAGGACTTTGCCTGCTCGGGCCTCTAGTGCAACTCGGCGCAGGTCGTCGCATCCTTCTTTCAATGTTGGATAGGCGAACATCCCGCTTCCAGCGATGAAGCAGTTGGCTCCAGCCGCACAACATTGAGAGATGGTCCAGTTGGCTTTGATTCCGCCGTCGACTTCAATATCGATGCCGAGACCACGTTCATCGATGGTTTGTCTCAGTTGTGAGATTTTATCCAGCATGGTGGGGATGTAGGCCTGTCCACCAAATCCAGGATTCACTGTCATCACCAGTACGTGGTCGACTAGGTCGAGCACGTTTTTGACCATTTCCATTGGTGTGTGCGGATTCATCGCAACAGATGGACTTCCCCCGAGCTGTCGAATCCTGCCGAGTACTCGGTGCAGGTGTGTGTTGGCTTCGACGTGGGCAATGACCACTCCAGGCTCTCCGTTTGGCCCTTTGGTTGCATCGACGTATTGCTCCAGCATCGTTTCTGAGTTGTATTGGCTCACCATCAATTGGGTTTCAAACTTCACGTCGCAGTATTTGCGGCACGCCTTGATGAGTTCAGGGCCGAATGTGAGGTTCGGTACGAAGTTGCCGTCCATCACGTCAAATTGAATCCTGTCGACACCAGCGGCTTCGAGATCTTTCACGCATTGGCCCATGGCAGCCCAATCAGCGGGTAGCACAGATGGAATGATCTGAATCGGGCGTTCGGATGCGGTCATGGGGTGGTCTTAAAACTCGAGGGACTTTAGAGAAGCACCTCTGATCTGAGGTTTGATTGAATTCACTGATACAGTAAGCCGCGCTTTTGAGCGAAAAGCCCAGTGGCGCCAAGCCCTGAGAGCTGCTCCTCTCCGCATTTAGTTCCCCGCCGCACACCAGTGGATCGCACTCTCATCCAGGAAATTCTTGAGGTCGTTGAGCAGGCGGCCATCGCCTCTGCCGAGCTCACAGGCCTCGGCCAAAAAGACGAGGCTGATGCCGCTGCGGTGGAAGCCATGCGCAAACGCATGGGTCAGATCGAAATGCAGGGTCGGATCGTGATTGGAGAAGGCGAGCGTGACGAAGCTCCCATGCTCTACATCGGTGAAGAGGTCGGCTCAGGCAAAGGCCCTGGCGTTGACTTTGCTGTTGATCCCTGCGAAGGCACCAACCTTTGCGCGAACAACCAGCGCGGATCAATGGCTGTGCTCGCAGCTTCAGATCGCGGCGGCCTGTTCAACGCTCCTGACTTCTATATGAAGAAGCTGGCAGCTCCTCCGGCGGCTAAGGGCAAGGTGGACATTCGCAAATCGGCGACTGAGAACATCAAAATTCTCAGTGATTGCCTTGGAATAGCTGCAAGTGACCTGACCATTGTGGTGATGGATCGAGCTCGTCACAAGAGTTTGATTGCTGAAATTCGTGCGACTGGTGCCAGGGTTCAGCCCATTTCTGATGGTGATGTGCAAGCTGCCATTGCCTGTGGTTTTGCTGGGACTGGCACCCATTGCCTTATGGGCATCGGAGCAGCTCCCGAAGGTGTGATCTCAGCAGCGGCTATGCGCGCTCTGGGCGGCCACTTCCAAGGTCAGTTGGTTTATGACCCTGCCATCGCTCAGACGTCTGAGTGGGCTGACATGACCAAGGAAGGCAACTTGGCCAGACTTGCCGAGATGGGAATCACCGATCCCGACAAGATCTACGAAGCTGATGAGCTGGCTTCTGGAGAGCATGTGATCTTTGCTGGCAGTGGGATCACGGATGGCTTGTTGTTCCACGGCGTTAAGTTTGAGAGTGACTGCACTCGCACAAGCAGCCTGATCATCAGCAACCTTGACAACACCTGCCGTTTCACCAACACGGTTCATATCAAGGATGGAGCTCAAAGCATTGCTCTGAGCTGATCTCCTTCTTTAAGCAGCGAGGGTTTTCTCCATGCACATCGCCGTTGTCGGCCTCAGTCATCGAACGGCACCGGTTGAAGTGCGCGAAAAGCTCAGCATTCCTGAGCAAACCATGGAGGAATCCCTGCAGAACCTGCGGGGCCATGACCAGGTGCTTGAGGCTTCGATTCTCAGCACCTGCAATCGTCTTGAGATTTACACCCTTGTTCGCAATCCTGAACTGGGAATTTCAGCTGTCAGAGAGTTTCTGAGTGGACATTCCGGACTCGATACAGGAGATCTGAAACCTCACCTGTTCACCTTTCACCATGAGGATGCCGTTGGTCATCTGATGAGGGTTGCAGCCGGTCTTGACAGCCTGGTCCTCGGGGAGGGACAGATCTTGTCTCAGGTCAAGAAAATGATGCGCCTGGGCCAGGAGCACAAATCGCTCGGCCCGATCCTCAATCGATTGCTCACTCAAGCTGTGAGCACGGGAAAAAGGGTTCGCAGCGAAACCAATCTGGGTACTGGTGCAGTCTCCATTAGCTCTGCAGCCGTTGAATTGGCTCAGTTGAAGCTGGGTCAGAGCCGTGGTTTGGACGATCTGGTCACCCTTGAGGAAGAGCAGGTGGCGGTTGTTGGTGCAGGGCGGATGAGTCGTCTTCTGCTCCAGCATTTGAAAGCCAAGGGTGCTTCAGGTGTTGTGGTTTTGAACCGCACCGTGAGCCGCGCAGAGGCCCTTGCTGCCGATTTCCCTGATCTACCTGTGCAGTGTCGTCCACTGGAAGACCTTGATCACTGCCTCAGTACCTGCTCGCTGGTCTTCACCAGCACGGCAGCAGACGATCCAATTATTGATGGCAGTCGACTTGAGCAGTTGAATCGTCGCAGTTCACTGCGGCTGGTCGATATTGGCGTTCCCCGCAATATCCACGCTGATGTGAAAGGGATCACCGGTGTTGAGGCTTACGACGTTGATGACCTCAAGGAAGTTGTCGAACGCAATCAGGAAGCCCGTCAGCAGGTGGCGCGAGAGGCACAGGGGCTGCTTGATGAAGAGGCGAGGCTTTTTCTGGAGTGGTGGGACAGCCTGGAGGCAGTCCCGACCATCAACCGGCTTCGTTCTTCTCTGGAGTCGATCCGGTCAGAAGAGTTGCAGAAGGCGCTCAGCCGCATGGGACCTGATTTCTCTGCCCGTGAGCGCAAGGTGGTGGAAGCTCTCAGTAAGGGCATCATCAACAAGATCCTGCATACCCCGGTGACATCACTACGTGCGCCGCAGCAGCGCAGCGAACGACAAAATGCGCTGATCGTGGTCGAGCGTTTGTTTGATCTGGTGCAGGATGACGAGCAGGAACGCTGAGTGATTTCCGTCTCGGAACTTACCTGTCTAAATCTGATTCCCAGCATTCTTGTCGGATCTGGCCCATGCAGTGGTTTAGAGCACCAAAAGTCCGGTAGGTTTGCCCGGCAAAGCCGATCTGCGGGGGCGGCATGAAGCGTGTTCTGGCCATCATTCTCGGGGGAGGAGCGGGAACGCGTCTTTATCCCCTCACCAAGATGCGGGCCAAGCCCGCGGTTCCTCTAGCAGGCAAGTACCGACTGATCGACATCCCGATCAGCAACTGCATCAACTCCGACATCAACAAGATGTACGTGATGACGCAGTTCAACAGTGCGTCGCTGAACCGTCACCTGACCCAGACTTTTAATCTCAGTAATTCTTTTGGTGGCGGATTCGTCGAGGTCCTCGCCGCTCAGCAGACCCCCGACAGCCCTTCGTGGTTCGAAGGCACCGCTGATGCAGTTCGTAAATATCAGTGGCTGTTTCAGGAGTGGGATGTTGATGAATATCTGATCCTGTCCGGGGATCAGCTATATCGCATGGACTACAGCCGTTTCATCGAGCATCACCGACGTACTGGTGCCGATCTGACTGTTGCGGCTCTGCCGGTTGATGCCAAACAGGCTGAATCCTTCGGTTTGATGAGAACCGATAATGACGGCAACATTCAAGAATTCCGCGAAAAGCCGAAGGGTGACTCCCTGCTCGAGATGGCAGTGGACACAGCACGCTTCGGGCTCAGCCCCGAATCTGCTAAAGAACGTCCCTATCTGGCTTCGATGGGGATCTACGTGTTCAGTCGTCAGACACTATTCGATCTTCTTGATGGCAACACCAACCACAAGGATTTCGGCAAGGAAGTGATTCCTGAATCGCTTGCTCAAGGTGACAAACTCCAGAGTTATGTCTTTGACGACTACTGGGAAGACATCGGCACGATTGGTGCTTTCTATGAGGCCAACCTCGCTCTCACACAACAACCACAACCACCATTCAGCTTCTACGACGAGAAATTTCCGATCTATACAAGGCCACGCTATTTGCCTCCAAGCAAACTTGTTGATGCTCAGATCACCAATTCAATTATTGGCGAGGGATCAATTCTGAAATCCTGCAGTGTCCACCACTGTGTTTTAGGTGTCCGAAGCAGACTTGAGTCTGATGTGGTTATTCAAGACACCCTCGTCATGGGTGCTGATTTCTTTGAGTCCAGCGAGGAGCGCGCAGTCCTCAGAGAGCGTGGTGGTATCCCCCTCGGAGTGGGGCAGGGCACAACGGTCAAGCGAGCCATTCTCGACAAAAATGCTCGGATTGGTTCCAATGTCTCCATCGTGAACAAGGACCATGTTGAAGAAGCCGATCGCCCGGAGCTCGGCTTTTACATCCGTAATGGAATCGTGGTCGTTGTAAAAAATGCTTCGATTCCTGATGGAAGCGTGATCTGATCATTCATTCCTGACAGAGGTTGACCATGTTGCAGCCGATCTCGGTCGCCGTGGTCACACTGTCATCAGTGAATGGTTCAGCTGAGCATGTCCAAGGCCCACTTTGGTCTGATTGGTCTAGGCGTGATGGGGGAAAACCTTGTCCTCAACGCTGAGCGCAACGGTTTCTCGAGCGTCGTTTACAACCGTACTTATGCCAAAACCGAAGAATTTCTTGCTGGTCTGGGTGCCGGTAAGAACATTCAGGGAGCCACTGACCTCCAGGATTTCGTCAACAAGCTGGAACGTCCCCGACGCATCCTGATGATGGTGAAGGCCGGTGGGCCTGTGGACGCTGTCATTGAACAAATTTCCCCCTATTTAGATGAGGGAGATCTGTTAATTGATGGTGGTAATTCGGAATATCACGACACCGAACGTCGCGTAGCTGAACTGGAAAGTAAAAGTTTTGGCTTTATCGGGATGGGCGTCTCGGGTGGTGCAAAAGGTGCGCTCGAGGGTCCGAGCATGATGCCCGGAGGGACTAAGTCGTCCTATGACGCCATCGAAAGTCTGGTTTGCAAGATGGCTGCCCAGGTTGAGGATGGCCCTTGTGTCACCTACATCGGACCGGGTGGTTCAGGTCACTTCGTCAAGACCGTTCATAACGGCATCGAGTACGGCATTGAGCAGATCTTGGCGGAGGGGTACGACCTGATGAAACGGGTCGGTGGCATGAGCAGCCTCGAGATGGCGGATGTGTTCGCGCACTGGAACAGCACCGAAGAGTTGTCTTCCTATCTCGTTGAAATCACCGAGGTGTGTTTGCGCACCATGGATCCGGATGATGGCACTTCGCTTGTGGAGAAGATCCAGGACAAGGCCGGTCAGAAGGGAACGGGTCTCTGGACGGTGGTCAGTGCTCTACAGATGGGGGCTTCGGTGCCCACGATCTACGCCGCTCTCAATGGAAGGGTCATGAGCTCCATGAAAGACCAGCGCATCAAGGCTGAGTCGATTCTGAGGGGGCCGGCCATTCAGTCCTTCGACATGGGTAGCTCTGCCGATGGCATGTCCCCACTGATGGATGCCATGGTTCTGGCCTGCATGGCCAGTTACGCCCAGGGAATGGAGCTGCTGCGGATTGCATCCGCTGAGCACAACTACAACCTGAACATGACTTCGATCGCACAGATCTGGAAAGGAGGTTGCATCATTCGTGCCCGCTTGCTCAAGCGCATTCAAGATGCTTTCAACGCCAACCCTCAGCTGGAGAACCTGTTGATCGATCCCTGGTTCGCCGATCAGGTGAACCGCCGTTTGCCGGGACTGGCCAAAGTGGTTGCCGGTGCTGTCGCTGCTGGTGTTCCAGTGCCCTGTCTCAGCAGCACACTTGACTACATCAACAGCTACCGCACGTCACGCCTTCCCCAGAACCTTGTGCAGGCCATGCGTGACTGCTTCGGGTCCCACACCTATCAGCGCGTGGATAAGGACGGCACTTTCCACACCGAGTGGCTCAACTGAGGAAGACGCGATGAGCTCTTATCGGATCGAGCAGGTTCAATCGGCCCAGGATCTTGCTCGGCGAGCCGCCGAGCACATTGGATCGGCCATCGACCTGGCGCTTGATCAGCGGGATCGGGCGCAAATCGCCTTGTCTGGCGGCACCACCCCTGCATTGGCTTATGCATTGCTGGGGCAGGAACATCTTCCCTGGGACAGGGTTGACGTGTTTCTGGGCGACGAGCGATGGGTGGCCGCTGATGACGAATCAAGCAATGCACTGATGTTGCGCAACACCTTGCTTAAGAGAGATCAGCCTGGTGCTCGCGCCTGTTTTCATCCCGTTCCGACTGTTGAACTGGCGTCTCCCGAAGCCAGTGCCGAGGCCTTTGCCGAGCTGGTCGCCAAGGTCTGTGAGGGCGAACCACCCGTGTTTGATTTCATGTTGCTCGGGCTTGGTGATGACGGCCATACGGCGTCTCTGTTCCCTGGAACGGAGGCTCCAACAGTGCGCGATCGCTGGACCACCATTGGCCGGGGCAAAGGACTTGAGAGGATCACACTCACCGCGCCTGTCCTCAGTGCGGCACGCCAGGTGGTGTTTCTTGTCAGCGGAAATGCCAAACGCCAGGCGCTGTCTCGACTGATCGATGCTGATGAATCTGCGGAGCGCACACCTGCCAAGCTTGTGCAGCCGGGTTCCGAGATTCTCGTGCTCGCCGATCAGGCTGCTACTGAAGGCCTTTGACGACACCTCTCCACCACCAGCCACCGGAAATCCGAGTGATTGCTGCCGGTGACTCCTTTCGCGACTGGGCCAGTCTGAACGACACGATCATGGGAGGGTCCAGCAGTGCAGGCTGCCGATTCAGTGATCAAGGCCTTGTCCTCGAGGGCCAGGTTGTGAGTGCAGGGGGCGGTTTTGTGAGCTGCCGGTCGCCGGTGTATCGACCGCCCCTGGATCTCAGTTCCTACACAGGGTTGCGTTTGAGATTGGATGGGGAAGGGCGCAGTTTCAAGTTTGCGGTGGCCTGCCGGGATGGACTGTTTGGACTCACCGAGCTGATTCCAGGTGGATTGCGCTGGGTCACGACGGTTGGCACAGAGTCAGCGGACACCACGGTTGTTGAGCTTCCCTTTAACCGTCTCCAGCCTGTGGTACGTGCGAAACCTGTCAGCCTTCCTGTTCGCTTTGATCCGTCGTGCATCACCCGTCTTCAGTTGCTGCATTCACGATTCGGTGACGATGGTGAGCCAAACCCCGGCTATCGAGCGGGTGCGATCAGGCTCTTGATTCGCTCGATTGAAGCGTTCTGATGACAATCTTTTCAGATCCAAGAAGTTCTGTTGCTTGTTTCTCGCGATTCTTTGAATGATGATGTTTTTGAATTAGTGAGGACTGGCTCTCTCATTGGTGGTTTATTGGGGCCTGAATTAACCCATGTTCATTTGGAACTTGCGCCCTGGTTTTTCCGAGTCTATTGTATTAATAATAATTGATTAGTTGGACAATGAAACCACCCATATTAGGCAAAATTTTTCTACGTTTTTTTGCATTGCCTTTGGCTCTTTTGCTTCGCAATTGTGCTCTACAGCTCTTGCAAAACAAGATGGTTTCAAAGGCCCTGGGCCATTCGCTGTTTCGATGTCATCAGTTGATGGACAAGGGTTGTTATTTGAGCCTACGGGCTCTGCTCCTGAAGGCTCTTGGCCTGCTGTGGTCTTTGCTCATGGCTTGTGTGGTCCCGCAGAAAAATATTCATCGACTTTGTCTCGACTTGCTTCCTGGGGATTCATGGTGATTGCGAGTCAGAATCAAGGTGATTGTGGAGTGATCAATGTTGATCATCCTTTCGCTACATTGGGCAACCTCTTTCAGCTTCCGGTCAAATTTAGTAACGCTGTCGACTTTTCTGGCATGGCAGATGACATTCGCTCGAACTTGAGATATCTAAAGAACCGCTCAGATGTTGATTCCAATCGTCTCGCTCTCATGGGTCACAGCATGGGAGGTGGGATGGTTGTAAATGTGGCATCTGATCTCGGAGCTGGTGGGTCCGATTTGGTTAAAGCAGTTGTTGCGATTGCACCGTGGAATGGTGTTCAGCCAACCCCTAGTTCTGTCGTTAGAAGCGTTTCTGCACCTATTCTTATTTTCTGTTCAATGTCTGATGCTCTTTGCCCTTGTTCGGGTGATGTTCAACTGAGTGATACACAAGGAGTCCTGACTGGCAGTGTGTCTGCTGAAATCCCTCTGCTGTTTGGACCTTCGGCTGATCCCACATGGCGTGGAGGCGCTATGTCGATATTTGATAATGCACAGAATGCTGTCTTGATCGATATAAACCGTGTTAGCCATTTCACGATCGCCGGCATTGATGATGGTGGAGATATGCAGAATTTTGCGGATTGGGCGCGTAGCGAATCGGGGTTGAACTTTGATAGGCCAAGTCGCCCCGATGTGGATATTCCTACCATGGAATATGCTGTTGCATTTCTGAATCAGAGTCTAGATCTTGACGCTAAGTTGGGTCAGTCTTTTCTCGACGAATCAGCCTCGGATTCACGCATTGTTGATATTCGCCGATCTCGTTAAACTTCTGGAGTTGCTGGCCATAGGCTCAAAGCTGATTTCTGTTTTTACATTGATTTCTGGAAGTAGTCACCGCTTGGAATTTTCTGAGTGTTCTATTGGGGTTGAGCGATGAGCTGTTGGCTGACTTCTCTGGGTGCAACTCTTTATCGTTTTAGGGCTTTTGGATCAGAGTATTGACGATTTGAAGCCTTCTTTGGCTGTGTTGATTTGTTCGGCGGCGGATGTTTGCCGAAAGCCGCTGATTCATGCGCTTGTTCCAGTCGATCAGCAGTTTTCTGCTGATCAGGCGTCAACGTCCAATCCCGACTCTTTGGAGACGATGATTGATGTAAGAGCTCGTCTTGAATCTCGAGAGCCAGATGGCAGCCGCTGCAGTGAACAGGATCTCGAGCTAGAGATTTATCAAAGCGGTGATGATTTGAATTTAATGCTCAGTTGGTGGAATCAGGAAGAACGGCCAATGCTCTGGCATGGTCACCACCCGGTGTGGATGGATGGTGAG
The DNA here is from genome assembly GCA_003210775.1 of Synechococcus sp. AG-679-A04. GTDB lineage: Bacteria > Cyanobacteriota > Cyanobacteriia > PCC-6307 > Cyanobiaceae > Synechococcus_C. The sequence continues at coordinate 16,370 of QCUI01000003.1, read as the reverse complement.
ACCGGCAAGCGCTGTTCGGCTCCAGCCGACGGGGCACCGCTTGAAGCCCTCGCTCGACGCCTCAGGGCACTGCTGGTCTGATCAGGTGCTGGTCTGATCAGGGCTGATCAGTGACCGCGCCCCTGCTGCTGGAACTGACCAGACGTGCGTATTTGCCAAGGATGCCGGTTCGATAGCGGGGAGGTGGACTGTTCCAGGCAGCGCGTCTGCGCTCCAGTTCGGCTTCATCTACGTTGAGTTGCAGCAGGAGTTGATTGGCGTCAACGGTGATGCTGTCCCCCTCTTCGACCAGTCCGATATTGCCGCCGACCGCGGCTTCAGGGGCAACATGCCCCACCACCAGTCCGTAGGAACCACCGCTGAAGCGCCCGTCAGTGATCAGGGCCACTTTCTCCCCAAGCCCCTGCCCGACAATGGCTGCAGTGGGTGAGAGCATCTCGCGCATACCAGGGCCGCCCACTGGACCCTCATAGCGGACGACCACAACATCTCCCGCTTTGATTTTGCGGTCGAGAATGGCTTCAAGACAGGTCTCTTCACTTTCAAAGACCTTTGCTGGGCCAGTCAGGACGGGGGATTTGACGCCGCTGATCTTGGCGACACTTCCCTCAAGCGCAAGATTGCCCTTGAGAATGGCCAAATGTCCCTTCTGATAGATGGGCTTGCTGATTGGACGGATCACATCCTGATCAGCAGGAGGTTCTGACGGCACATCTTCGAGTAACTGCTTCAACGTCTTGCCCTCGATCGTTCGGCAATCTCCATGCAAAAGACCTGCATTCAGCAGCAGTTTCATCACCTGGGGGATACCGCCAGCTCTGTGAAGATCCACGGTGACGTAACGACCGCTCGGTTTCAGATCGCAGAAGACGGGAACCCGCTGGCGGATTTGTTCAAAGTCATCGATGTTCAGTTCGACTCCGGCCGTTCTCGCGATGGCGAGCAGATGCAGAACCGAGTTGGTTGAACCGCCAACGGCCATGATCACGCTGATGGCGTTTTCAAAGGCCTCCCTGGTCAGCAAATCCAGGGGCCTGATGTTCGCTTTTACCGCTTCAACAAGGACCTCCGCAGAGCGGGCTGCACTGTCGGCTTTTTCGGCATCTTCCGCCGCCATCGTGGAGCTACACGGGAGACTGAGCCCCATGGTTTCGATCGCTGCACTCATCGTGTTGGCAGTGAACATGCCGCCGCAGCTTCCAGCTCCAGGACAGGCGTTTTTTTCGACGGCGACGAGCTCGTCCATGTCGATCTTGCCGTTCGTGAGCTGACCCACGGCCTCGAAGGCACTCACCACGGTGAGATCGCATCCCCCGAGTTTTCCCGGCTTGATTGTGCCGCCGTACACAAAGATCGCCGGGATGTTCATCCGGGCCATCGCCAACATTGCGCCCGGCATGTTCTTGTCGCATCCGCCCACGGCAAGAACGCCATCCATGCTCTGGCCGTTGCAGGCCGTTTCGATTGCATCGGCAATCACTTCACGGCTGACGAGGGAATACTTCATGCCCTCGGTCCCCATGGAGATCCCGTCACTGACAGTGATCGTTCCGAACATCTGCGGCATGCTTCCGGCCAGCCGGGCTGCCGCTTCCGCACGTTTCGATAACTCGTTCAGGCCCACATTGCAGGGCGTGATCGTGCTGTATCCGTTCGCGATCCCAATGATCGGTTTGCCGAAATCCTGGTCTCCAAAGCCCACAGCTCTCAACATCGCCCTGTTAGGGGAACGCTGGATCCCCTTTGTGACGGCATCGGAGCGGAGCATGGACGATCTCGCGTTTTGGCGAATCACTTCGGTCAACCTACCGGCCGCTCTGTCACTACCTGGAGCCCAGATCTTCAAGTTGACGGCGCACATCTGCAATCGCTGAATTCAGCTGTTCGACACGAGCTTCCAGGTGGCTCTCGGTATCTGGGTCAGGTCGATCCCCCGCACTGAATGCCTCACTGCCGTCTTGCATGCGCGGTGCGTAAAGCATCGAGCGCTGGTTGCGGAGGCGACGACGGCGGTCAGCTTCGGAGAGCAGCCACCAACCGAAGCCTGCCGCTCCCAGAACAGCGCCACTGACCAGAGTGGCCAGAGTTCCTGATGCAGAGTCCTGCTGCCGCGCCATGGGCTTCCTTTGAGTGTGTTCAGCTGAATGTGTTCAGCCTAGTTCGGCTGAGCTGTTCTGATTCCCAGTCGCTGCAGTGGATCACCGATTCCTGGAAGGATCCGGTCTTGCTCATCGAGGTCGGCATCGATGCAGGCTGTATGGATGGTGATCTCCGGGTATGTCTCACCAATCCGTTTCAGGCCCGGACTGGAGGTGAGTGCTGTGATCACACGCAACCTCGGTGCTTCGACGCCCAGCCACTCCAGCCGCTGAAGCAGATCGATCAGTTCATCGCCATGACGGATCTGATCCAGAAGCAGCACCACACCGGCTTGGGTCTCAATCGCTTCCGGCAGTCCTCCCAGGCAGAGTTCGGCGCTGGGCAACACCTGGCGGGCACCTTCCCAGAGATGGAGTGCTCCCGGGAAGATCGGGACCGCCAGCAGTGGAACCGCTGTCTCAATAACAGTTCCCTCGGTGCTGCCCATTGGAGTGTTCACCACTTCCTTGCGATGAGGCAACCAGTCACGGATCGCTTCATAGCTGAGCCAGCGTCCGAGCTCTTCCATGGCTGTTCGGAACAATGCCGGTGGGGTTCCCTCATGCCTCAGCACGGTCAGCCAGTGGGCGATGAGGGGATGGGGCGGTACCACCACCCGGAGAGTCTTGGCCATGACGCGTGGCTGGGCAGTGGTCTGCCATATCGTGACCGCTCAAGTTACGGCAGTTGTTCCTAGGCACCTGTCGAGCTCCTACCCCCCATGGTCTTGTCTGCTTTGCTTCGATCTGTCTCCCGCCACTTCATTGCTTCGTTGGTTTGTGGCTTGCTCGTCGTAACAGGACTGGTGGTCGGAGGTGATGCGGCTGGAGCGATTACGGCTCCGGAGCTGCGCGGGCAACGAGCTGTTCAGGACATCACGGCCGATATGCATGGACGCGATCTCAAAGAGAAGGAATTCCTCAAGGCCGATCTGCGTGAGGTGAACCTCAGCGAGACCGATTTGCGTGGTGCTGTGATCAATACCTCTCAGCTGCAGGGTGCTGATTTGCGAGGAGCTGATCTTGAGGATGTTGTTGCTTTTTCAAGCCGCTTCGACGGAGCCGATCTGCGCGATGCCAATTTCACCAACGCGATGTTGATGCAAAGCCGCTTCAACGATGCTGAAATCGAAGGCACGGATTTCACCAATGCGGTGATCGACCTTCCTCAGCTCAAGGCTCTGTGCGGCAGAGCCGCTGGTGTCAACAGCCGCAGTGGTCTCAGTACTCGTGAATCCCTGGGGTGTCGCTGATGCCGTCACGGCTCCCTGTCACCGTGATCACCGGCTTTCTTGGGGCCGGCAAGACAACTCTTCTCCGACACCTCCTTGTTAATAGCGGCCAGCGCCTGGCTGTGATGATCAATGAATTCGGCTCGGTCGGTCTGGATGGTGATCTGATCCGCAGCTGTGGCTTCTGCCCTGAAGACGAGGTTGAGGGTCGGTTGGTCGAGCTCAACAACGGCTGTTTGTGCTGCACTGTGCAGGACGACTTCCTGCCGACGATGGAGACATTGCTTCAGCGTTCTGATCAGCTCGACGGAATCGTTGTGGAGACCAGCGGTCTGGCGCTGCCCAGACCGTTGTTAAAGGCTCTTGAGTGGCCAGCCATCCGTAAGCGGGTGCATGTAAATGGCGTGGTCACCGTTGTCGATGGGGAAGCTCTCAGTGCCGGAAGCCCTGTTGGCGATCCCGCAGCCCTCGAACGTCAGCGTCAAGAGGACCCCAATCTGGATCACCTCACCGCCATCGACGAATTGTTCAAAGATCAGCTCGAGGCGGCAGACCTAGTACTGATCAGTCGATCTGATCGACTCGATGCCCCGCAGATGGAGTCCGTGCAACAGCAGCTTGCAGAACGGCTGAGGTCAGGAGCTGGCACCTTGGCGATCAGTCGCGGCATTGTCGATCCAGCGCTTGTGCTGGGGATGGATATCTCCCACGAGTCCAGGATCGTCGACGATGACCTTCAACAGGGCAGCGATGGTCATGACCACGGGCACCATCACCACCATCACGATCACACCCATGTGGAGGCAGTCAGCGGTCAGATTCGACTGGAGGGATCCTTCGAACGTGGGCAGCTAGAACAGCTGCTCAGCAGCTTCGTAATCGACCACGATGTGATCAGGCTTAAGGGCCGGCTATGGATTCAAGGAAAAACTCTTCCTCTTCAGATCCAGATGGTGGGTCCTCGTCTGGAGAGCTGGTTTGAGCCGGCTCCGATTGAGGCCTGGAAGCCCGCCGGATCGCAAGGTCTGGAGTTGGTGGTGATCGGTTTGAAAAACGATTCCACCCGGCAACTGGAAGACCGTTTGCATAAAGACTGTCTGCAGAAAGACGCTCTGAAGGACATTTGATGCTGTTGCGTTGGTTTGCTGCAGTGATTCTTCTTGGGGGTCTCTCGAGCCCACTTGGATCCGTCAAGGCCGACGAACCGAAGCTTCAAAGGGGGGCAATCGTGAGCTACCGCTGTAGCAGGGGTGAGCGGCTTGATGCGACCTACTACGAGCTTCGCGATCGTTCTCTGGCGTTTGTGCGTCTCCGACTTCCCGAAGGCCGTGAGCTGACATTGCCTCAGATCGCGTCGGCATCGGGAGCTCGATTCAGTGCTGACCGCGATCTCACTTGGTGGATCAAAGGCAATCGCGGTTTCCTTCAACAGCGTGATGCTCAGGGTGAGTGGCGGGTGACATTGAAGGACTGTGATTCAACGACTTAGAGAGCAGCAGCTCCAACAGCCGGAATTTTTGTGATCGATTCTTCAGTTACGGACTTCCAGTTGATCGGTGCCGCTGCGTTTGATCAGTTGAGCCAGCTTGAGCATGTCGGACCTGTTGACCAGGCCGATGCAGCCGAGTGTGCCGCTGTTTGCATTTCGCAACCCTGCGCTGGGATCCAGGTGAATCCCAAGCACTCTGCGGCCGGTGGTGAAGGTGGGCTCGATGCTGATCCACACAGGACCAAGTTCGGGGTAATGGCCATCGGCCAAGGGTTCGACGACCCCCACGCTGTATCGACCAATGGGCAAGGGAGCACGGCTGCCTAACTGGTCACGATTGGCGTTCTGACGGTTCGCCCGGCCACTGAGGGCATCGAAGCGACGTAGGGGCTCACCTGGAATTTCAATCTTGAGATTCCAGATGGGATCTCCTGTTGTTTGCAGACGCCGATCGGTGCGCTCCAGAACAAGAGTGGGCACGGGATCTGGCTTCGGCGGTGCAGGCTCAAGCAAGGCCATCAAGGGCTGGCGTTTGAACGGTTTGGATTCAGCCCTTGCTTCAGGCATCCACCCTGCCCCTGCCAGAACCATGGCCAGGGTCAGACCTGAGAGCAGGCAGCTGAACGGAGGACGAGTTCTGGCGATTTGCATCCCGTTGGCAGAAAAACGTGCCTTTCATAAGGGACACGATTATCGCTTGATGAATGAATAAACGGTTGTTCAGCTGGCCTCGAGTCGTCGCCAGTCCAGGCCAGGGCAATGGGCGACGATGGCTGCCGTTGTTTTCATGTAGTCCGCATAGGAGGGAAGCTCTCGAAGCAGTGCGCGTTCCTCGCGACGAGCTTTGCCTCTCAGGACGGTGATCAGAAGCAGAAGCAGCAGGAGATGCAGCATGCTTCCCAACGCGATCACCACTCCCAGAGAACAGACCAGAACCGCTCGGTAGAGGGGATGCCTGCAGCGTGCGTAGACGCCTGTTGTGACCAGATCGGCTCCCGGTTTCGGATCCGGTAGAGGAGAAAGGCTGGGCCCCAGTGTCAGAAATCCCTGGACGGCCAAGCCCAGACCGGTTGCCAGGGTGATCAGGCCCATCAGTTGAGCAGCATGAGGCCAGCAGATCCCAAAGATCCATGGCTTTGGCCATGCAGGAAGCAGATGAAACGTGATCAGGGCCAGCTGCGCCATGAACCACCACTCACCGCGACGGTTGTTGAACCAACCGTCCCAGCTCAACCCCCAGCCTGTGAATGCTTGTTTCCAGTCGGTCACGACGGGGGGTCTCCACTACGGCTGGTCATCGATGGGACCATGCTCCAATCCTGACCTCCCATCAACCATGAGAACCGTCGTGATCACAGGTTCCAACAGGGGGATCGGAGCCGCGGTGGCTCGCACGCTGATCAAGCAAGGCCAGCGACTTTGCCTGGCAGTGCGTGATCCGGAGAGTCTGTCAGGAACTGATCTGGATCCAGATCAGGCACCCGATCACCTCATGTCATGCCGTTATGACGCTCGCGTTCCAGACGATGCTCAACAGGTCGTCGAGATGACGTTGAAGCGGTTTGGATCCCTGGACACGCTCATTCACTGCGCTGGAATCCTGCGTCGGACGCCCCTGCTGTTCAGTGAGCAGCAACGTGCTGAACCGGATGAACTCTGGAACGTGAATGTGATGGGTCCCTGGTGGTTGACTCGGGCTGCCTGGCCTGCCCTTGTTGACTCTGGACAGGGACGGATTCAGGTGCTGGTTTCGATGAGCGGCAAGCGCTGCAAAGGGTCGTTTGCTGGGTACACCGCCTCCAAATTCGCACTGATGGGCCTCTGCCAGACCATGCGCAATGAGGGTTGGGACAAGGGCATTCGTGTGACCGCTGTTTGTCCTGGTTGGGTCAACACCCAGATGTCCGCTGGGGTCAAAACAATGCCGCCCGAGCAGATGACACAGCCCGAGGATCTCGCCAGTCTCTGCGCGCATCTGCTTACGCTTCCATCGGCAGCAGTGCCGTTTGAGTATGCCGTTAATGCCTCGCTGGAGCGCTGATCAATCCAGAGGTATCTCCCCTCGGGCGCAAATGTCGTTCCAGCAGAGAGTCCGTTCAGCGATCCAACGGGCCTGAACGCCCGTCCAGTTGCTGTTGTTATTCAGCTGCATCCTCATGCGGCCGCTGCCGTCATGGTGAAAGCGCACGGTCTGGTTCTCGAATGCCAGCTGCCAGCTGGTTCCTGGTTGATCGCTTTCGTAGCGACAGTCTTGCCAGGTTTGATGCTGTTGCCGGCATTCAATGGGCACGCTGACGGTTGGCCTGGCTGGCGCAGCCAGGCCGAGTCCCGCGGATAGCAGCACGCTGGCCTGGCTCAGTGTGCGGATGAGGTGAGCCAGTGGATGGTTCACGGACTGACCTTCGCAGCAAGGGTCTTTTTTCAACCTGCATTTGGTTGAACGAATGCGGGACCCTGGCCTGTCAATATTTAACAATTGCCGCTCAGAGCCCGTGCCGCGTTACCAAGCCCGCGTTCTGGTGCACCTGCGCCCATCGGTTCTCGACCCTGCCGGTGAGGCTGCCAGGGCTGCTGCGTCCCGTCTCGGTGTGGATGGTGTGGAGCGACTGCGCATCGGCAAAGCCGTGGAACTGGAGCTGGAGGCATCGGACGAGGCGGAAGCACGGCGAAACCTGGAGCTGCTCAGTGATCGGCTGCTTGCCAATCCTGTGATCGAGAACTGGACTCTTGAGTTGACCCAGTCATGACCATCGGGGTTGTCGTTTTCCCGGGGTCGAACTGCGACCGTGATGTTCGCTGGGCGACCGAGGGCTGCCTGGGGATGCCAACGCGTTACCTGTGGCACGAGGATCGGGATCTGAGCGGCCTTGATGCGGTTGTTCTTCCCGGTGGATTCAGTTATGGCGACTATCTGCGCTGCGGTGCGATCGCCAGGTTTGCTCCGGTCCTTGAATCACTGCTCAGTTTCGCCTCATCCGGTGGAAGGGTTTTGGGCATCTGCAATGGTTTCCAGGTGTTAACAGAATTAGGCCTTCTTCCTGGAGCGCTCACCCGCAACCGCGATCTTCATTTCATCTGTGAGGACACCGCTCTCTCTGTGGTGAGTGATCGCTCGCCATGGCTGTCTTCCCGTGCCCGTGGAAGTCAGTTCTTCCTGCCGATTGCCCATGGAGAAGGGCGCTACCAATGCAGTGATGACACGCTCAAGCAGCTTCAGGATGATGACGCCATCGCTTTGCAGTACTGCGCAAACCCCAATGGATCCGTCTCCGATATTGCCGGCATCACGAATGCCACGGGTTCGGTGCTCGGACTGATGCCTCATCCTGAGCGCGCCTGTGATCAACAGACAGGAGGCACTGCAGGTCGCGCCATCCTGGAAGCGCTGCTCTCCTGATCCATGCGTCGTCGTTCTCTTCTGGCGCTGGCTCTCGCCGCCGGCTCTGGAGTTGCTGCGTCCTGGTCTGGAGGCCATGCCAAAGCCGCTTCCAGGCCACGTCAACCGCGGCCAGTGTCTCCACTACGTCGTGGTTCACGGCTGAGAGCCATTAATCCAGGCACCTGGATGGATCCCGAAACGGATTTCACGCCATTGGTGCAGCGTTGCGCCGCCCAGGGATGGAGTCTTGAAATTCCAGAGAGCGTCAGAGGTCAGTGGCAATGGTTTTCTGCTACTGATGCTCAGCGGCGTGCATCAATCGAGGAGGCCTGGAACGACCCCACTCTCGATGGTGTGGTTTATGTGGGAGGTGGCTGGGGTGCCGCGCGTGTGCTGGAGTCTGGGCTGCATTTTCCCGATCGCCCCTTCTGGTCTTTGGGGTTTTCTGACAGCAGTGCCTTGTTGCTCGCCCAGTGGCAGGCCGGTCTACTGGGAGCCATTCATGGTTCCGCCTGGGGAGTGGAGGATCAGTGGCAACGCACGGTTGACCTGCTGAGCGGACGACCGACGCAACCTCTGCAAGGACGAGGATTACGCGATGGCATGGCCAGGGGGCGCCTGGTCGTCACGAACCTCACGGTTGCCACCCATCTGATTGGGACCCGTTGGTTCCCCTCGCTCAAGGGAGCGATTCTGGTGCTGGAGGATGTGGGCGAGGCGCCCTATCGAGTGGATCGAATGCTCACTCAGTGGCGCAGCACTGGTCTATTCACGGGATTGGCCGGAGTGGCCTGTGGCCGCTTCAGCTGGAAAGAAGACGACGTGCTTCCTGGCGATTTCTCCATGGCCGAAATCCTTCAGGAACGTCTAGGTGATCTCGGCGCTCCTCTGGTGATGGACCTTCCGCTTGGACACGGTCTGCCGAACCGCGCACTCCCATTAGGACGCGAGGCGTTGCTCGATGCATCATCAGGACAACTCACACTGCAGGCCTGAAGGACTTCTTTTAGCGGCTGTTGCCTGCTTGATTCCTTCGCGTTTTGCCTCCTGTTTTTTTCCTCAACAACAAGTCCATTGGAATCATTCCCAGACTCAGATAAGGCACCAGCTGAGGTGAAAATTCTGCGGCAAGGCCAATTAATAGAAATGCGGAAACGAAGCTTGCTCCACGATATTTTTTGAGTCCTGAGCCTTCATGACGCTCCAGGATGGCCGACTCCTCTAGCAGTTCAGGCTTTTGCCAGGCATGGATAGCAACGAGCCATCCAACGCCGCTGATTAGTGCAAGAGTCCACCAGTAAAGGAGGCCAATCCCCTGGATTTCATTCAGTTGTCCATCGTTTAACGAACCATAGAGTGCTGTAGGCCAGGGAAGAAAAACAATCAAGGCCATCCACAATGAATTTAACCAGAAAATTGTTCCGTCAAAGGCTCTCATCGAATTGAAGATTTGATTGTGCTTAAGCCACAGCACAGAAAGGATTAAAAAGGTAAACCAAAATGCAAATATCTGAGATGAGTTTTCGCTGACAAGTTTCCATACCGACTCTCCGTCTGTCGCTTTAATGTCAACCAGTGGAAGCAGCTGAAGGGTAATAGCGATCGCTACGACAGCATCGGTGAAATTGATCAAACGATCGAATGATCGCCGCCGAACGGGCGAAATTTGAATGTGAGCCCCGTCCATTCGAAACTGATCACAGGATTTCTATAGTAGATCTCTCTTCGCTATGAGCTCTTCTCTCTCTTGGCTCATGGGTGATCGTTTGATTGAATCAGATGAAGTAAGCATCTTCATTAATTGAGTGCTGCCCTTGTTTGTATTGCGCAATCACTCTTTCGTTAAAGAGATGGGAATTGATGGGAGCTCAATTCGTCTGTGAAGATTTGAAGTCTTTGATGAAAAGTCAAAAAAAAGGGCCGCAAGGCCCTTTTGTGTTGCAAGTTCTGCGATCAAGTTGATCAGACAGCAACAGCAGCTTTTGGATCCAGTGCGCCCTTGGCGTAGAGGCCGGCGTAGTAAGTGATGCTTTGCTGTTGGATCTTGCTGGCGTTGCCTGCCGCCCAGAACTGCTGATAGCGGTCGAGGCAGACCTGCTTCATGTATTTGCGAGCTGGCTTGTTGAAATGGCGGGGATCAAAATTGGCTGGATCAGCCATTGCCGCTTCTCGCACTGCCGCAGTGAAGGCAAGACGATTGTCCGTATCGATGTTCACTTTGCGAACACCGTTGCGAATCCCTTCCTGGATTTCCTCCACAGGGACCCCATAGGTTTCAGGAATGGAACCACCATGCTTGTTGATCATCTCCAGCCACTCTTGGGGCACTGAAGAGGATCCATGCATCACAAGGTGAGTGTTGGGTATGGCTTTGTGTATTTCAGCGATTCGGCTGATCGCCAGCACTTCACCGGTGGGTTTGCGAGTGAACTTGTAAGCCCCATGACTGGTACCGATCGCGATAGCTAGGGCATCGCACTTGGTTTTGGCCACGAAATCTGCAGCTTCTGCAGGATCCGTTAGCAGCATGTCCATGGAGAGCTCACCTTCGAAGCCATGGCCATCTTCAGCTTCGCCTTTTCCGGTTTCCAGTGAGCCAAGGCATCCCAGCTCACCTTCGACACTGACGCCGACGGAGTGGGCGAAATCAACAACCTGTTTAGTGACAGCAACGTTGTAGTCGTAACTGGCGGGTGTTTTGGCGTCAGCTTCCAGGGATCCATCCATCATCACGGAGGTGAATCCATTGATTGCTGCCGAGTAGCAGGTATCAGGAGCATTGCCATGGTCCTGATGCATCACCACGGGGATGTGGGGATAGGTTTCGGTGGCGGCCAGGATCAGGTGGCGCAGAAATATCTCACCTGCATAGTTGCGAGCACCACGGGAAGCCTGCAGGATGACCGGACTGTCGGTCTCGTCTGCCGCTTCCATGATTGCCTGCACCTGCTCGAGGTTGTTGACATTGAATGCAGGGATGCCGTAGCCGTTTTCGGCAGCGTGATCGAGCAGAAGCCGAAGCGGAACGAGCGCCATAGAGAAAGTCCAGAAAAAAGCCCTATCGGACAAAAAGGTCCGTAGGGCCGAGACTTTACCTGAGTGGTGTTCGATTTGTCACGCACGCCTGTTTCGCAAGTGGAGTCAGGCTGTGCGTGATGGTGGATCAGTAGGTGTAGCCGGCTACGAACAGTTGCTCGTCGGATGAGGGCTGTGAGCCGGGCACATAGCGGCCGAGTGAGGCTTCAGAGTTGGCTTGAGCGCGAGCCAGCAGTGCTTTCTGGCCAGCCTCCAGATTTGTGCCAGCCCATCCTTTCAGGCAGGAGTGCTGCAGTGCCCTTCCGTAGGAGAATCCAAGATTCCATTTCGCTTTGCGCTCAATGGTGTTCATGTTGTTGAGGTAAACCGAAGCGGCTTCTTCGCTCAGGCCGCCGGAGAGGAAGACGATGCCGGGAACGCTTGCGGGGACGCTGCGCTCCAGGGTACGTACAGTCATTGCAGCAACTTTGGCTGGATCGGCCTTCTCGGAACAGTCGGCTCCCTGCACGGTCATCGATGGCTTCAGCAGGGTTCCCTCGAGCAGAACACCGTTGGCCTGGCAGGCGTTGTAGACCTCTTGGATCACATGCTCCTGAATTCGGGCAGTGGTTTCGATGGTGTGATCACCATCCATCAGGATCTCTGGCTCCACAATAGGCACCAGACCAGATTCCTGGACTGAGCGTGCATAACGAGCCAGTCCCCAGGCGTTCTCCCGAACAGACAGTGCAGAGGGGCAGCCGTCAGCTGTGATCTGCAGAACAGCGCGCCATTTTGCGAAACGTGCTCCCTGGGCGTAATAGTCAGCGGCACGCTCGACCAGCCCGTCCAGGCCGGTGCAAAGGGTTTCAACCGAGCCTGCGCCTACGAGTGGGCGGAGTCCCTTGTCGACCTTGATGCCGGGAATAATGCCCAGCTTCCCAAGCTTGCTCACCATGGACTCGCCGTCGGCATGGTTCTGGAACAGGGTCTCTTCGTAAAGAATGGCTCCGCTGATGAAGTCTCCGAGACCAGCTGCTGTGAAGAGCATCCCGCGGTAGGCCTGGCGATTGGCTTCGGTGTTCTCAACTCCGATGGAGCCCAGGCGCTTGCCAACGGTCTTGGTGGATTCATCCACAGCGAGAATCCCTTTGCCAGGTGAGGCGAGAGATTGTGCGGTTGCAATCAGTTCGGAGGAATAATCAGACAGTGCCATTTGATTCTTCGGAATTGAGAGAGTCTCGGGGTCCAGAAGGATGCCCAAGCCTCTCTGTTTACACCCTTGAGTAAGATTTGCTACGCAACTCGCGCATCATTTGATTCTTCGCGGCCTTGGGTGTTGCTTTAAGGCTTTGGCTGGGCTAGTCGATCTCAGGTCACTGTTAGGGGTGATGGCAGGCAATCTCAGTTCACCGGAGAGATCGGCTGCTGCTGACGGTCACCTGCATAAAAAAAGCTGACACCGTGAGGTGTCAGCCCTGAAAAAATGAGGTCTCAATCAAGACGAGGTTGATTCAGTCCTGAGCGAGAGATTGCCACTGATTGGGATTGACCTTGGCGACCAGCTCGAACTTGCCATCACCGAGGGGTTTGGCAACGTAGGCAACACCCATCGGTGCGGGATAAATACCTTCAGTTGGAACGACAGGCATTGTCACTCCCTGGAACGGATCATCATGTCCAACGAGAAACGTGTTTTTTCCAGCTTCAGGCTTCGCGGACATTAAAGGAGAAACGCGCGCCGCATATTCTTTGTAGTCCTCCGGAGTGCACTCAACACAGGGCAGGAAGTTCAGTTTTGAATTCTTGGTGTAGGTGCCGAAAGCTAGATCAGCTGTGTTGTATGCACGGCAGTAGTCGCTTGAGATGACATCTCCGACGGGAATGCCTGCGGCCTTAATACCTTCTCCGATCACTTTGGCATCAGCCTTGCCTTCGGTACTCAGGCGACGCTGGGTGTTGCAGTCGTTGAGATCCAGTGCAGGGCTGACCTGGTCACCCCAATCTTTGACGGTTTTAGTGTGCCGGAGGTAAATGACATGACCGCCATCCCTCAGTGCGCTGAGAAGAGCTTTGTCGTCGAGTTTGTTGACAAAATCCTTGTTGTTCTGCTCACCGGAAAGAGTGGTGTCGTTTTGTTCATAGGCTTCGACACCACTTCTGTCTGCGGACACTTGTTCCTTGGAAGAATCCTCGCTGACCGATCCAGATGAGCACGCTGCTGTTAGAAGAAGTGCTGCAAAACACGTTGCTGTTTTGATCATTGATCAAATAAAATTTATAATTATTAAAGCTATTTCGTGATTGTGTGGCATATTCAAAGTCACTCAAGCCCGTCAACGTTGATACGAAGTTGAATGCATGTGATTCGTTGTCTGGGTCAGTCTGACGACAATGTCCCGTCACAGGCTTGTTGGCTCGCGAGACCTTCGGCAAGGCCAGGCACCATCGGATGTCCGTTTTGGATGCTCTGCGCCCACCAGCTCTGAAGACGAGAGACCGGTGCTATGCGTCCATCACTCCATGTCGTCGCGAAGCGCAGATCCTGATCCGGTTGGACATTGCGAGGCGCTTCTCCGCCTTGTTGCAGGGTGAGGGAAAAGCCATGCACATAATCCTTCTGGTTCTCACTCCCGAGAACAAGACTGCCCTCTGACCCGTAGATCTCAATCCAGCAGCCACGTCCATTGCGGGCAACCGAAGACAGTGCGATTTGTGCGGCGACGTTTCCACCCTGATGGGTCTCTAGGGCGACATTGATCAGGGCGATGTCGTCAGCATCAACGGGCCGCTTGCGGCCTTCGGAATCTGGCCGCTGTTCAATTGCGGTGCGAGTCATGGCCTGTGGTTCTCCAACAGAACCGATCAACCACGCCAAGGTGTCAAAGGCATGGGTTCCAAGCGCTCCGAGAACGCCTCCCCCCTGGCTTGCCTGCGAGTACCAGTTCCAGCCTCGTTGCGGGTTGGCCCTACTGCTCATCAACCAATCCAGTTTCACGAGCCAGGGAATTCCCACGGCTCCCTGCTCGAGAAGGCGTGCAGCCTGCTGAAACAACGGAACGGCCCTGTACTCGAAGTCAACGGCAACGCTGAGACCTCTACCGATGGCTTCGCGTTGTAGATCCGCCACCTCTTGCGCATTCAGGGCGACTGGCTTCTCAAGCAGCAGATGCTTGCCCGCCTTCAGAGCTCGCAACGCCAGCTCATAACGGGGTGCCGGTGGTGTGGCAATGATCACTGCATCGACTCGGGAATCTTCGAGGAGTGAGTCCCAGCAGTTGTACCCCTTCAGCCCGGAATTGCTGCAAGCCAGATCCAGTCGATCCTGACTGCGGTGCCAGAGAGCAACAGGTTCCAGCTCCGGAATGTTCTGAAGCGCGGGCAGATGCACCGCTTCGCCGAAGCCGAGGCCGGCGATGGCAACACCAATCGGGCGCTGAGGTGTTGAACTGGGAGCCATGGTGAAGCGGGCGGCGGATCAAGGTGATGCGGTCAGATCAGTTCGGAACTGCAGACGGCTTTAATGACTTCGGTGATCAGATCATCTTTGGCCGGCGCTTCCCAGTCAGCTCTGAAGCGGGGCAGGCCGTTCTTTTGAGTGTCTCGATACAGCGACTGATCACAGTCGATCTCCATCACCACAAGCGTCCCGAGGGCGGGCGATTCATCCTCGGTTTTCAGGCTGTATCGACTGAGAACGGACACATTGCCCTCTCTTGTTTTGCGGACGCTTCCTGCGTCCCACCACTGCTGCCCTTCGCCGGTTGATGGCACTTCACGCCAATCAACAGGACCCGCGAAGACCGGCTGCGCCGGTTCCACGATCAGAAAAGCCAACAGTGCCATGGCCAACAGTGCTGATATCAAACACTGTTCGACTCGTTTCAGCAGTTTGTTGTTCATGCCTCGACGGCGACCTCGGGACGACAGCCATGCAGGTTTAAAAGAGTCGCCAAGGTTTTCTTGAACTGTGTTCGCGGCACAATTGTGTCAACGAACCCATGCTCTTGAAGGTATTCAGCCGTCTGGAAGTTGTCTGGAAGCTTCTCCCTCAGGGTCTGTTCAATGACTCTTCGACCGGCAAAGCCGATCAGAGCCTTGGGTTCGGCAAGGATTAAATCGCCGAGCATTGCGAAGCTCGCCGTTACGCCTCCGGTGGTGGGGTGCGTCAGCAGCGGCATGTAAAGCACACCCGCTTCCCTATGGCGTTCCAGGGCTCCTGAAATCTTGGCCATCT
This sequence comes from Synechococcus sp. AG-679-A04, assembly GCA_003210775.1. GTDB lineage: Bacteria > Cyanobacteriota > Cyanobacteriia > PCC-6307 > Cyanobiaceae > Synechococcus_C. The sequence goes on along the minus strand of QCUI01000003.1, from coordinate 880 downwards.
GCATGAGGCTCAGCATGCCTTCTTGCATGCGTGCACCCCCTGAGGCGCAGACGATCAGCAGGGGCAGGCGCTTGGCTGTGGCCGCTTCGATCAGACGGGTGATCTTCTCCCCCACAACCGAGCCCATAGACCCCCCCATGAAACGGAAATCCATGACTGCAAGGGCCATCGGAATATCGTCTACCCGGCAGAGTCCCGTGATCACTCCATCGCGAAGCCCTGTGCTGGCTTGGGTTTCTCGTAGGCGATCGGCATAGGCGCGTCGGTCTTTGAACCCGAGTGGGTCGGTGGGAGTCAGGTCTTCGTCGAGAGGTTCAAAACTTCCTTCGTCAGCAATGATCGCGATTCGCTCAGCACTGAAGATGCGGTTGTGATAACTGCAGTTGCCGCAGACGCTTGCGTTGGCGAGAAGGTCTTTGCGATAGACCACCTGGGAGCATTCAGGGCATTTGCTCCAGAGACCATCCCCCTCTTCGGGCTCCTGCGCAACCTTGACTACGGACTGACCCTTGCGGCGATCAGCGAACCAGTCGAAAAGAGACACGGGGACGATCCAGACCCACCTATTAAAAGACGGGCCGGGCCAAGAACCAGGCCTGCGTGGTTTCTCGTCTTTTCAGGAGCTTTTTCAAGTAGATGTTGATTGACTGTGTTGTCTCAGTTCGGATCACAGTCAGTGCATACAAAGAGCACCGATGCTGCAGCCTATATCGCGTAACATTTGTCACTTAGGCGGAGCGATTGCCGCGGTTTTTAACCTTTGCTCTAGGGCTCACCTGCGCTTGGATGTCTATAAAAAATTATCAGCTTTCTTTTGATGTCATCGCATACTTCGGCAATCAATGAACATCTTGCGCTTGAGTTTCAGGCTAGCCATACC